>NZ_JBELDZ010000001.1:0-43099 GCF_042094015.1 Aurantibacter sp.
ATTGATACTCGTTGGTGAACAATCCTTTTGTTATTAGAGAAACAACTTACGAGGTTACAACAAATAAAATCCCTTTAATCTTTAAAAAGGAAATACACAAGGTTGCAGATGTACATAATATTCAAATTAATTTATACGATTTAGAAGGTTCTATTTTAAAATCATCTAAAGCAGCTTTGCCTCAAGACACAGTAGAAACTTGTATTTCTGCTGAGGTTTTAAATAAATTATTAAATACTGTAAATCATAGAGTTGTAGTAGAGCGAAAAGAAGCAGGCGCAAACTTTCAATCGTCCTATAGTTATATTACAGATCAGAATTTTAAACCATTAGCAATAATAAATTTACCATATTTAGAAAATGACGATTTTTTAGCAAAAGAACTATACGAATTTTTTGAGCGCTTAGGTTATACATATGTCTTTATGCTTTTTATAGCAGTTGTTCTGGCGTATTTTTTATCTAAATATATAACTAAAACATTAAAGACCATAAGTGATAAAATAAACCAAACAAGATTAGAAAAACGTAATCAGAAGATAGATATTGGAACTACAACAGAAGAGATTTCTACTTTAGTAGATTCTTATAATTCTATGATTGATGAATTAGAAGAAAGTGCTGTGAAACTTGCAACTTCAGAACGTGAACAAGCTTGGAGAGAAATGGCAAAACAAGTAGCACATGAAATAAAAAACCCTTTAACACCAATGCGTTTAACGGTTCAGAGTTTTCAACGAAAATTTAATCCAGAAGATCCAGATATTCATACTAAGTTAAGCGAGTATTCTAAAACTTTAATTCAGCAAATAGATACTATGAGCTCTATTGCAAGTGCTTTTTCTAATTTTGCTAAAATGCCAGCACAACAGAAAGAAGAAATTAATATGGTAGAAGTTGTAGACTTGGCGTTGGATATTTTTAGTGAAGACGACATTACTTTTAATTGTGATAAGGAAACTATAATAGCTAAATTTGATAGAACTCAATTAATAAGAGTGGTTACTAATTTAGTAAAGAATGCTTTTCAAGCCATACCAAAAGATAAAACAGCAGAAGTTATAGTTGATTTAGTAGAAAATAAAGACACTATAATTATTTCTGTTTCAGATAATGGTACAGGAATAACAGAGGAAAATATTATTAAAATATTTGAACCTAAATTCACTACAAAATCTAGTGGAATGGGATTAGGTTTACCAATGATTAAAAAAATTATTGAAACTTACAACGGAACACTTACTTTTACAACAAAAGAACAAATAGGAACCACATTTTTAGTCACTTTTCCAAAAGAATAAATTATGAATTACGAGAATATCTTATCAGAATCTAATAATGGAATAACAACCATTACAATTAACAGACCAACAAAGTTAAACGCTTTAAATAAAGCCACAATACAAGAATTACATAACGCTTTTAAGGTAGCAAACATAGATGCTACAACCAAAGTTATTATTTTAACAGGAAGCGGAACAAAAGCCTTTGTTGCTGGAGCAGATATTAGTGAATTTGCCGATTTTAGTATAGAAAATGGCGGGAAATTAGCAGCTAAAGGACAAGAATTATTATTCGATTTTGTAGAGAATTTAGAAACACCAGTTATTGCTGCAGTTAATGGGTTTGCTCTTGGTGGCGGATTAGAATTAGCTATGAGTGCTCATTTTAGAATAGCAAGCGATAATGCAAAAATGGGATTACCAGAAACATCTTTAGGAGTAATCCCTGGATATGGCGGAACGCAACGTTTACCACAATTAATTGGAAAAGGTCGTGCAATGGAATTGGTTATGACTGCTGGTATGTTAGATGCGCCAACAGCTTTAAATTATGGGTTGGTAAATCACGTTGTTGCACAAGAAGAATTAATACCATTAGCAGAAAAAATTGCGAGTAAGATTATGCGTAATTCATCTGTTGCTATTGGTAAGGCGATAAGAGCTGTAAATGCAAATTTTAAAGATGGCGTAAATGGTTTTAATGTAGAAATTGAAGAATTTGGTGCTTGTTTTGGTACTGCAGATTTTAAAGAAGGAACTACAGCGTTTTTAGAAAAGCGTAAAGCAAATTTTAAAGGCGAATAAATATTGTTACCAATTCATAAAAAACGCTCGAGATATCTCGAGCGTTTTTTATGAAATATAATTACTTTCTAAAAAGTAATTTACAATAGCTTCTTTCATTAATACACTTTGTTCTCCTGCTTTTAAATGTGGTAATTCTGCAATTGTTTTATAATGTGGCCAACCATCTTTATCTACAAAATCTAATTCATAATAACCATAAGGCATTAGTAATTTACAAATAGCAATATGCATTAAATCTAATTTGTGATCTTTTTTGAATTTTTTATCGAATTGACCTAATTCTTGAACGCCAATTAAATATATAATTGCATCTAAGTCTAAAGTGTCACCATCAGCAAATTGTTTAGATAATTTATCTACAACAGTTTGCCAACGTTCCTTTAATTTTTCATCTCTTGCCATAGCGTTTTTAAAGTCGCAAAGTTAGGTTATATTTACCAAAAATTACAGATTATGACAGTTTTAGATATTATTCTAATTGCATTATTAGGTTTTGGTTTAGTTCGCGGAATTTTTAAAGGATTATTTGTAGAAGTTGCTTCATTAGTTGCACTAGTTGCTGGAGTTTATGGCGCAATTCATTTTAGTTATTTTATTGCTGATTTATTACAGTCTAAAACTGAATGGAACGAAAAAACTATTAATGTAACTGCATTTGCTATTACATTTGTACTTATAATTATTGTTATTAGTCTTGCCGGAAAAGCATTGACTAAGTTAGCTGATTTTGCAGCTTTAGGAATTATAAATAAATTATTAGGTGGCGTTTTTGGGGCGCTTAAAATTGGATTAATTGTAAGTGTGTTATTAATTGTTTTTAGTAAAATGAATAACACTATTCCTTTTGTAGAAAAAGAAGACTTAGAAGAGTCTATACTTTACAAACCAGTTAAAGCTTTAGCACCATTAATATTTCCAAATATTATTAAAGCAGATGAAGATAGCGTTGAGGATGAAAAAACTCTTTTAGAAGAAGTTATAGATAAATAAAAAAAGCGAACTAATTAGTTCGCTTTTTTTATTGGTGTTCAAAATTGATTAAATCATTTCTACTTTTCCAGTTTGTAAACTATAAACACCACCAACAATTTTAATATCTCCCACATCTTCCATTTCTTTTAAAATAGGACTTTTTTCACGGATACGATCTATAGTTAACATTACGTTGTTTTCAACTGTTTTTGCAACGAATTTTTTGTTAGAAGAATCTAAATCGCCATCAACTTCATCAGAAGACTTTTTAACAGCTGGTAAAATATTACTTAATAAATGAGTTATATTTCCAAGTTCTACACCATCGCAAGCTGCTTTTACTGCACCACAAGCTTCATGGCCTAAAACTAACACTAATTTACTTCCTGCAACTTTACAAGAGTATTCTAAACTTCCTAAAATATCTGCATTTTCAAAGTTTCCTGCTACACGTGCAACAAAAACATCTCCAATAGCTTGATCTAAAACAGTTTCTACTGGAACTCTAGAGTCTATACAAGATAATACAACTGCTTTTGGAAATTGACCAGTTGTTGTTTGAGAAATAAGTGCAGTATTGTCTACAGCCTCATTTTTATTAGTTGTAAAACGTTGATTACCTTCTAATAAATCAGTTAATACATTGTCTGGAGTTAAACTATCTTGAATATTTTTTGTTATCGCTTGATTTTTCATTTTTAATATATTTTATAAAGGTTTAGAAATTATAGAATGTGATGATATTTAATTGATCTCTTCCTGAATTTTCAAAGAATTGATTCATATAACCTAATTCTATTTTTAATTTTTTATTGAATTTATAGCCTAATCCACCATACAAACGATTTCTATCAAAAACACTTGATTTTGTATTTAAGAAGATTTCATTATATGCTGAAACATAGACTTGTTTTTCGCCATCTTTTATTTTAATTATTGGATGATTTAGACTTAAAAAATAGCGAAAACGCATTTTGTAATCATCTTCTACAAAACGTTGTTCAAATCTATACCGGTGAGAAATATTTAATTTACCTAAGCTTTGTTTAGTTGTAAATTGCTGAAATATCCGATACTCGTTTATAGATGTTTTATCGTCAGAACTAGTTGTGTAATTCTCACTTAAAATGTAGCCATAACCTAATAGTAAATTAGCTTTACTCTCTTTAAAAGTATAACCTAATCCAGTTCTTAATAGAAGCTGTTCTAAATCTCCAATAGCATTGTAATTTCTATATTGGATTTCGTGATGCAAATTCCACTTTTCGTTTAATTGCTTGCTTCCAATATAAATTAGCCAATTTCCAAAATCACTGTCTTGAGCAAAGTTAGATAATGGCAAGCAACTTAAACTTAAAATTAAAAGTAGCTTTTTCATAATTAAGTAATCTTTGGTCTTAGTTTAAAAAACTCAATAAAACTATCTGGATTTTCAACTGTTCCACGTTCAGATATCAATTTAATGTCAATCTGTCTTTGTTTTGCTTTATAGGCAAAATCCTCAAGAATTTCTATAACATCATAATCTAAGTAATTTGTTTTTCTAACATCTAATTCTAAATAGGTGTTGTTAGGTAATGCATCTAATTCTTTTAAGATTGTTGCTTTGTTAAAGAATGTAACTTCTTCAGCTAATGTCATTTTAACATGATGTTCGCTATTTGTATTTTCCTCTACTTTATGTAAAAAATGACTATTTTTAAAACTTTGAAATAAAGTAATTAAAATTCCAACAGCTAAACCAATTCCTACACCTAATAGCAAGTTGTATTGAAGTATTACTACTGTAATTATAAAAGGGATAAATTGTCTCCATCCTGCATTCCACATAGTTTTAAACACTGCTGGTTTTGCTAGTTTATAACCAACAACTAATAATATCGCAGCTAAAACAGATAAAGGTATTTTATTTAATAAATTAGGAATAATAACAACCGAAACTAGTAATAATAAACCATGTATAATTGCAGAAAGTTTACTTTTTCCACCAGATTGAATATTCGCAGAACTCCTAACAATTACTTGTGTTATTGGTAACCCACCAATTAATCCAGAAATTACATTTCCTGTTCCTTGCGCTAACAGTTCTCTGTTTGTAGGAGTTACGTTTTTATCTGGGTCTAATTTATCTGTTGCTTCTACACACAATAAGGTTTCAAGACTGGCAACTAAAGCCATAGTAAATGCAATTAACCATACAGCACTATTTGTTATAGCACTAAAATCTGGAAAACTAAATTGACCTATAAATGAGTCTATACTGTCTGGAACTGGAACACTAACTAAATGTGACGATTCAATACCTATAGTTGAATTACCTTTTGTTATTATATAAAAAATAATACCAATAGCAACAGCAACTAGTGGACCTTGAATAATGGTAAATATCTTGCCTTTTTTAGATAATACTTTATCCCAAAGTAATAGAATTGCTAAACCAATTAATCCAATTAGTAATGAACCTGTTTGAAGATATTCCCCAATATTAAGAATTTCTGAAAAGGTATTTTGACCATCACTTTGAAAGAAATCCCAGCCACCTTCTGGATTTTTATCCAAGCCAAAAAAGTGTGGGATTTGTTTTAAGATAATAATGATTCCTATACCAGTTAACATACCTTTAATTACAGAAGATGGGAAGTAATAAGCTATAATACCTAATTTAAGTACTCCAAAAAGGACTTGTATTATTCCGGCTAAAACTACTGCTACTAGAAAAACTTCAAAGCTTCCTAAGTCTGTTATTGCTGATAATACAATAGCGGCTAAACCTGCTGCTGGACCACTAACGCCAATTTTAGAGCCACTCAATGCCCCAACGACAACTCCACCAATAATACCGGCGATTAATCCTGAAAAAAGTGGCGCACCACTGGCTAATGCAATACCTAAACATAAAGGTAATGCAACAAAAAACACAACAATACTTGATGGGATATCTTGTTTTAATGTTTTAAACATACATAAATAAATTGTGTTTGTAATTTATATTACAAACTGATAAGGAAAATGCTAATTTTTATTAGCTAAAAAATAATTACAGAAATTACTATACCAATTCTGGAGGAGGGAAAATTAGATTTAAATAAGGTGTTGGATATGTTTTAAACACGTAATTTGTTTTGTTTTTTAGTTTTTTATTTTGATGAAATATTTTAGATTTTTCTATGTTTACTTGGAAAATTTCTAATTCTTTATTCTTCTCATTCTCTTCTTCCTCTTCAGAAATATCTAATAACAATGTAATGTCTATAGAATCATCTATAAGTAATACTATAGATGGCAACGATATTGTTGCTATAAATAATAGTATAAAACTTATTGAAAGTAAACGTTTAAACATATTCTATAAAAGAAATTAAAAAGTAAATATAACATATTGTCTTGTTTTTTCTAAAAGAAACTCAACTGTTTTAAATCTTCTTTTAGAATCCAACCTGTTTTACCATCGCTTAATTTAATTTTAGTCCAATTACTCTCAGTTTCTAAAACATTTACTTTTGTGCCTTCGTGAAGTAAAAAAGCATCTTGACTTTTAAAGTTTGGCTCTGTTTTAACATTAGTTTCTTTCGCAAAAATAATAGCAGGGCTTTTAGCTGTTTCTTGATTGTCTTTGTAATAAGAAAAACTTAATGTAATAAGTGTTAATATTAGAAAACTAAAACTTGATGTAAATAAAATACGCTTTGTTTTGGTACTTAATGTAAAATAGTAAATGATTAGTAATACTGCGAATATCCCAAAGAAAATTACAGTTAAAACAGCCCAAGTATCGGTTTTTAGAACACTTGTAAATTTATTGAAATATTTAGTGTAACCAATTTCAGGTAAAACTTCTATTGCATCAACTTTCATAGCATTAGCAAATGCTAAATTTTGTTTAATCTCTTTATCTGTAGGTTTTAAAAATAATGCTTTTTCGTAGTTATAAATACTTTGTGCAATATGATTTAATTTATAATGCGAGTTTCCAAGATTAAAATACAGCTCTGCAGAATGTTGATTAGTTTTTAAAATTGAACTATATACACTTATGGCATCGGCATACTTTCCATTTTTATAAAATGTATTACCTTTTTCAAAAAGCGATGTGTTTTGAGCAGTAGATATTAAACTAAAGCAAAACATTAATATGTATATAATATGTTTCATAAAGTTTTTGTTTAAGTAATCTCTTTATCTATAGCTGTAATGCTTTTTTCGGCTTTACTAAAGTCTTGTTGCATTGTAACATCTGTAAATGGAGAATATCTTGCTTGCTCACAGTTTTCTAAAATCGAAATAAAATTAGAGATTGTTTCACTTTCCACTTTTCTTTTATCTAAGAGATCTGAAATTTTGTCTTTACTCATTTCACTAGTTTCAATTCTAAGCTTTGCTTTTAAATAATTGTGTAACGCTTTTTCTAAGGCAATGTAAAATGGTTCTTTTTTTCCTAAAGATTTTTTAGCAGAACTTAAATATTTTTTAGATAATCTGTTTGCTTTTCTAGTTTTGCTACCAACTACATCTAAGGCATAATCTTCTTTTTTACGTCTAATAAACAATGCTATTGGAATAGCTAAGAGTGATACCACTAAAACTATCCAGAAGTTGGTAGATTTAAAGAATTTTATAGCGTTTTTATTTATAAAATCGGTTTCTGTTTTAATGTCGGCAAATGTATAATTGTTCCCTGTTTCTTTAGAGTTATTATTTAATGCTGTTGTTTTCTCTTCAACATTTGGTCCATTTATAACATTAATGGTTAAATCTTTAGATGTAACTGTTTTATAAGTTTCTGTACTTGGATCAAAGTAAGAAAAGTTAATTGTTGGCACAGGATATTTTCCTTTGTATTGAGGAACAATAGTGTAATTATCCGAAATGCGACCTTGCATTCCATTATAATTGGTACTTATTCTTTCAGAATGTTCAGGTTCGTAAACTTCTAAAGTGCTAGGTAACGTTATTTTTGGAAGATTAAATAATTTTAAGTTTCCTTTTCCTGCAACTTCTAATGCTAATGTTAAAGATTCTGTAGCATTAAGTTCTGTTTTAGATAAGGTTGTTTTAAAATTAAAGTTTCCAACTGCGCCAGTAAAGCTATCAGGTTTGTTTTCTTCAGGTAATGGTTTTACATCTAAAACTCTTGTTTTTGCACTAATCGTTTTATGTACTTGTTGCATTAACCTATTCCCAAAAAAGTCACGTCTATTAGTTGGTATATCTATGGTAATATCTAAACTTAGAGGCTCTATTTTTAATTCTCCTGTTTTTTGAGGATATAAAATTGTTCGTCTTAAAACTACATATCTATATTCTTCTCCATTATATTCACCACGTTGTACGTTTTGTGTTTTAGAATCTGTACTTTGACTCCAAAAGCCATTATATTTTGGACTGTCTGTTTCTCTCCAATTACTTACTCCTGTATTTGGTGCAACATAAAGTCTATATTCTACAGTAACAGCTTCGTTTAGGTATGGTTTTGTTTTAGATATCTGCGCTACTAAATGTATATTATTATCAGCAATATAGTCAGCACTATTACTGTCTTTTGGTTTTTTTACTGCTTTAGTAATAGTAATGTTTATTGGTGTTGTTTTGTAAGTTTCGCCTTCAACTTCAATGCTCGCTTGCTTAATAGTAAATCGACCTTGTTTTTTAGGTGCTAAAAAGTAACTGTAGGTTTTACTAAAACTTCTTTTTCCATTTACCCAAGAATGACTAACCGATTGATTTGGTCCAGCAACAATATTAAAATTTGCAAAGCTTGGCGGACTAAAATTATCACCATCTTGGTTCATTTTAAAATCTACTCTTAAACGTTCATTAACGCCAAGTTTTTTCTTACTTACAAGCGCTTCAAAACTAACTTGTGCTTGTAATGTTGTAGCACCAAGTATAAAGCAAATAAATAGTATGTGTTTTAAGGCCTTCAATGTTTAAACTATTACTTGTTTACCAATCTTTTTCGGTTTGTACTTTTGCTCCTTTTACTTTTTGAGCATTTACTTTTTCTTGTACTTTTTTCTCTTCGTTTTCCATTGCCTCTAACAAATTCTTAATTTGCTGTGGAGATAATTTACCTTTTTGTTGTTGTGGCTGCTGTTGTTCTTGATCTCCTTTGTCACCTTCATTTTTCTTATCTTCTTTAGGATCTCCATTATCATCTTTATCTTTGTTTTCTTCATCTTTCTTATCACCATCATCACTTTTATCTTCTTCTTTCTTATCGTTATTTTCTTTGTTGTCTTTATCTTGGTTTTCCTCTTTGTCTTTATTATCATCACCATTTTCGTCTTCTTCCTGTGGCTCGTCTTGTTGTCCTTTGGCACATTCTTGTGCTAGAGCTAAATTGTAACGTGTCTCATCATCTTTAGGATTATTTCTAAGTGCATTTTTAAAAGCTTCTACAGCTTCTTTACACTTTTTGTTTTTCATTAATATATTTCCAATATTATGAAATGCTTTATGTTTTTCTATTTTATCTGATGAATTTTTAGCTGCTTGCTGATTACGAAATAAAGCCTCTTCATAATTTTTGTTTTTATAATAACTATGAGCTAAATTGGATGTGCCTGCTACGCTTGATGGTTTTGTAGAAATAGCTTTTCTATAAATAGCCTCTGCTTCAATATAACTTGAATCTGCTAACTTATTTGCTTGAGCTATATAAGAAATAGTTTTATTGTTTAACTTTTCTTGAGTTTGATCTTCGTCCTGAGCAAAACTAACTATGCTTATAAAAAGTAAAATATATGTAAAAAAGTATTTCATTATTAAGGATTTGGAGTATCTAAATTAAGAAACTAACATATAGTATTTAGTTAAAAGACTTATAAATTCTCATTAAACAAATTCAATTTTTTTAACCAAGCTGTTTTGCGTTCTAAAAGAAAAATATCTATTAGTAAAAATATAAAACCTAGACCTAAAAACCACTGAAATTGGTCTTCGAAATCTGCATATTGACTTGCTTCTAATTCGGTTCTGTCTAATTGGTCTAATTGTGTTTTTATACTATCTACAACTGTTTTAGTGCTTGCTCCATTTATATAAATTCCATTAGCCGCTTTAGCTATACTTTTTAAGGTTTCTTCGTTTAATTTAGTGATTACGGTTTCACCTTGTCTGTCTTTTTTATAGTTTAGGACAATACCATTTCTTTTAATTGGAATTAGTCCGCCTTTTACATTTCCAACACCAATAGTGAAAATTTGTATACCTTCATCATGCGCTTCTTCTGCTATATCTTCGGAAGCTGTACTATGATCTTCTCCATCAGAAATTATAATTAGAACGCGATTTGATTCTTGTTCTTTATCATAGTACGTTTTTGCTAATTCTATAGCTTCGTTGATTGCTGTTCCTTGAGAAGACATCATATCTGTGTTCATATTCTGAAGAAACATTTTTGCAGCAGCATAATCTGTTGTAATTGGAAGTTGAGGAAATGCTTTTCCTGCGTAAGCAATAATCCCAACACGATCGCTAGCTAAACTATTTATAATTTGAGTAACCAATTGTTTAGATTTTTCTAAGCGATTTGGTGCCATATCTTCTGCTAGCATACTTTTAGATACATCTACCGCAAAAACAATATCTAAGCCTTCTCGTTTAACATCTTTAAATTTAGTTCCCATTTTTGGATTTACTAAAGCAATCGTAAAACATCCAAACGCTAAACTTAAAACGAAGATTTTTAAAATAGATTTAAAAAAGGACTTATTAGGACTTAATTTTTTTAATAATTCTGGGTTAGAAAACTGTTTTTGAGTTCTTTTTTTCCAAAATTGAAGCACTAAAAACCCCAACCATAATATTGGAATAATAAGTAAAACCCAAAACCATATTTTTTCTTCAAATTGAATCATTTGTATTAATATCTATATTATTTTTTTTTACACAAAACTTCTAAACACGCTGAAACGTAGTGTTAATTCTAATAAAAGTAACATTAAAGCTATATAAACTAACGGACGAAACAACTCTTGGTAAGATGTGAATTTTATTTCTTCCACATCTGTTTTTTCTAGCTTGTTAATTTCATTATATATCTGTTCTAATTTTTTATTATTAGTTGCTCTAAAGTATTTTCCGCCAGTTGTAGTAGCTATTTTTTTAAGTAACACTTCATCTATCTCTACTTTGGTTCTTCCGTATTGGAAACTTCCGTTTGGTCTAATAGATACTGGAGATAAAGCCATTCCATTTGTTCCTAATCCAATAGTATATGTTTTTATACCGTATTCTTTAGCTAATTCGCTTGCGATTTCTGGATTTATAGAGCCAGAATTATTTACACCATCGGTAAGTAAAATAATAACTTTACTTTTTGCTTTACTGTCTTTTAAGCGGTTTACAGATGTGGCCAAACCCATTCCAATAGCAGTTCCTCCATCTATTAATGTGTTAAAATTAATGTCATTTAAAGAACGTAAAATGATACTTTTATCTGTTGTAATTGGTGTTTTTGTATAGCTTTCTCCTGCGTATTCAACTAAACCAATTCTATCGTTAGGTCTTCCTTTTATGAATTCTGAAGCTACATTTTTTAAAGCCTCTAACCGGTTAGGTTTTAAATCTTTTGCTAACATACTTGCTGAAACATCTATTGCCATTACAATATCTATTCCTTTTGTAGTCTTAGTTTTTGATGTAGTTTGAGATGTTTGTGGTCTTGCTAGAGCTGTAATTAATAAACCTAAAGCTAACAAACGTAATCCAAAAAGCAAATGTTTTAACTTTGGTAAAATAGAGTTGGTTACCTTAAAACCTTTTAAGCTAGATATATTTAATTCAGCAGTTTGTTGTTTGTTTTTTAGAATATACCAAACTATGGTTAATGGTAAAACCAGTAATAACCAGAAAAATAATGGACTAGCAAATGTAATTCCTTCTAGCATCAGTTATCGTTTTTATCTTCTTTAGGTTTTAATTCTAAAGAGTTTATAATACGCTCGTGAATATCTTTTAAATAAACGTCATCTTTTAAATAGGTTATAAATATCTGTTGTAACACTTGATCTTTATCAGCTTCAAAAGTTAAAATAGTGAAGTTACCATACACATAAACATCAGAGCCTTCTGTAATAGGTAATTCTAAAGTTCCAGCAGTTTTTAAACCTTCAGCACCATTTGGTGTTGTAAACTTCTCGTTAGTAGAAAGAATATTTCTTGCCCCTTTAGCTTCAATTTGTTTTAAACTACCTTCTACCGCTTGTTCTACATCAATCTTTGGTGCATCCTGTTTTGCATTTGGATCTTGAGGGTTTTGTTTAGGTTTACTAAATTGAGTTGTGGATGCTACTACAGTAAACTTCTCTTTTAATTCGTATGTAAATACAGAAGTTTTTACTTTGTCTTTATACTCTTCTGGCAATTCTAAAATAGTTCGTTTTAAAACTATTGGTGTTTCTATATGAATAGGAGGAAAACCATAGTCACTAGTAATCCATTCGCCTTCAAGTAAACTTTTAGTGTCTTTTTGTATAATAGTATCTACAGTATATCTAAAACCGTATTTAATTCCAAAACCAATAAATGTTGCTGTAATTAAAGCTAAGATAATAGCAATAGTTAATATAACTTTATTTCGTTTTTGTTTGCGTTCTTGTTCTTTTTTATATTTTTCGTCAAGTAATTTCTCTTCTTCTGTTGGTTCTGGTAAAGCCTCTTTTACGTGATCTATTTCTTCTGCTACTACTTTACGATCTAATTTAGCCAATTCAATATCTGGAGCAGATTTAGCAAATTTTACTAAATCGGCACGTTTTAATATTGATTCTAAGTTTTTTAAAGAATCTTGACTTAAATCTATTTGATTGCCTTCTTTAAGTAAATTTAATTTAGAAATTAATTCGTCTGTAGTACTTTCCAAAGCTTTATCATAAACTTTCTCATCTAAATATTTTCTAATAGCTAAAGTTAATTCTGAATAATAATCTTTTATAGCTTCTTTTTCTAAATAACCAGACTCATCAAGTTTTTTTAAGGCTAATTGAGCTCTGTCATATGGCGGTAATAGAGCTATTTTTTCTTCTTCGGTTAATGGTTTTGTACGCCAAATAAACCAATACAGTAAAAACCCAAGAATACTTGCAATTAAGAATGCTATCAAAACATATTTCCACCAATTACTACGAGGTGATTTAACCTCAATAATAGGTTTTATATCATATAGTTTTTGTTTTGTAGTATCAATTTTAACAGGATTAATTTCTACTAAAAGTGAATCTAGAAGAATCGTTTTATCTCCAATTATTACTTTTTGCTTTGGAATAAAATAGCGTCCAGAATCAAATTGTGTTAGTCCGTATTTTTTTATAAGTTGAAATTTAGCATCTTTTTTAACCGTATCTGTTTTATACGATTCTATCATCTCTAGAGGTAAGAAAGTTTGTCCTTCAGGAAAAACGACACTATTAGTAGAATCTGTTTCAACTTCAATTTTATAAATAATTTCTTGTCCTATTTTTACAGAAGTAGAGTCTACAGAAGATTTAACTTGGCTAAATGCGAAGAAATAAATAAATGCAAATAAAAATGACAGAACTAAGTTTTTAGTCTGCTTGTTTTTGATATATGTATTTTTATAATTTGTCATTAATAAATCTAAAATCGTATTTATAGGTCTCAACTATGCTCGACCAGAGATTATCTTCTTTTAAAATAGCCTAATAATTTTTTAACATAACTTTCATCTGTTCTACAATTAATAGCGCCAGCACCAGATTTTGCAAATGTATCTTTATAAAAATTTACTTTGTTACTATAATAGTTTGCGTAATCTTGACGTATTTTTTTAGAATTGGTATTCACTAACATTAACTCACCCGTTTCTTGATCTTGCATTTGCACCATTCCAAGGTTTGGAATACTTTCTTCGTGCTTATCAAAAACTCTAATTCCAGTAATATCGTGTTTGTTAGCTGCTATTTTAAGTGTTTGTTTATAGTCATCAGCAATAAAATCACTTAAAACAAAAACAATAGCTTTTCGTTTCATTACGTTAGACAAAAACTTAAGTGCATCAGAAATATTGGTTTGCTTACTTAGTGGTTTAAACTCTATAAGTTCTCTAATAATTCTAAGCACATGCGATCTTCCTTTTTTAGGTGGAATAAATAACTCTATTTGATCTGTAAATAAAATTAAACCAATTTTATCGTTATTCTGTGTTGCTGAAAAAGCTAATGTTGCACCTATTTCTGTTATAATTTCTTTTTTAATTTGTTGATCCGTACCAAATAATTCTGAAGCCGAAACATCTACCATTAACATCATAGTTAATTCGCGTTCTTCTTCAAAAACCTTAACATAAGGTTCGTTGTAGCGTGCGGTTACATTCCAATCTATATTTCTAACATCATCTCCAAATTGGTATTGTCTTACTTCAGAAAAAGTCATACCACGACCTTTAAAGGTCGAGTGGTATTCGCCTCCAAAAATATGATCAGACAAACGCCTTGTCTTAATCTCTATTTTTCGAACTTTTTTAAGTAATTCTTTAGTATCCATTATTTTAAAGTATGCAGTGTTAGTTAGTAATTCTTTTAGTCATAATTTGAGTAAGCAATTACTTACTGAGTACTATTGACTAAATTACTGACTATGGTACTTCAATTTCGTTTACAATTTTGGTAATAATATCTTCCGAAGTAATGTTTTCAGCTTCAGCTTCATAAGTAATACCAATTCTGTGTCTTAATACATCGTAAACAACCGCTCTAACATCTTCTGGTATAACATAACCTCTTCGCTTTATAAAAGCATAACATTTTGCTGCTGTAGCTAAGTTAATACTTCCACGTGGCGATGCTCCAAAAGAAATTAACGGTTTTAAATCGTCTAATCTGTATTTTTCTGGGTAACGTGTAGCAAAAATAATATCAAGAATATACTTCTCAATTTTTTCATCCATATAAACTTCACGAACAGCATTTTGAGCTGATTTAATTTGAGCAATAGAAACTACAGGATTAACTTTCTCAAAAGAACCTTTTAAGTTGGCTCTCATAATAAGTTGTTCTTCATCTTGTTTTGGATAATCTATAACTGTTTTTAGCATAAATCTATCCACTTGTGCTTCTGGTAACGGATATGTTCCTTCTTGTTCTACAGGATTCATAGTTGCCATTACTAAAAACGGCTTATCTAAAACAAAAGTTTCGTCTCCAATAGTCACTTGTTTTTCTTGCATTGCTTCTAATAAAGCAGATTGCACTTTAGCTGGCGCACGATTAATCTCATCTGCTAATACAAAATTTGCAAAAATTGGACCTTTCTTAATTTTAAAGTCGTTTTCTTTCATATTATAGATTAGCGTACCAACAACATCTGCTGGTAATAAATCTGGCGTAAACTGTATTCTACTAAAACTTGCATCTATAGCTTTAGATAATGTATTAATTGCTAATGTTTTTGCTAATCCAGGAACTCCTTCAAGTAAAATATGTCCTTGACCTAAAAGACCAATTAGTAAGCGCTCAATCATTCCTTTTTGACCAACAATAACTTTGTTCATCTCAAGTGTTAATAAGTCTACAAAAGCACTTTCTTTTTCAATTTTTTCGTTAATAGATTTAATGTCTATTGTTGCATTTTCTTCCATATCCTTGTGTAATTTGTGGGCGAAATAAAATAAAATTTTTCGTAGGTGCAAATAATTAAAAAAAAAGGCGCAAAGCTGTTAACAATTGGTTAAAAATATTTTAACATATTCAATTTGGTCTATTTTGCTTTTAATAACTTAGTAAAAAGTTTTAAAAAATGACTAAAACAGCTTTAATTACTGGAGCAACAAGTGGGATAGGAAGAGCAACTGCTTTTGAATTTGCTAAAAATGGTATTCATCTAATAATTTGTGGTAGAAGAGAAGAACGCCTGCAAACTATAAAAATGGCTTTATCTAAATTAACACAAGTACATACTTTGTGTTTTGATGTTAGAAGCAATGAAGATGTTGTAAATACTATAGCGTCTCTACCCGAAAAATTTAGTGAAATAGATATTCTAATTAATAATGCTGGAAATGCGCACGGATTAGATCCTATACAAACTGGAAATACAGAAGATTGGGATGCAATGATGGATATAAACGTAAAAGGTTTACTTTATGTTAGTAAAGCCATTATTCCACAAATGACACATAGAAAAAGCGGACATATTATTAATATTGGTTCTAGTGCTGGTAAAGAAGTGTATCCAAAAGGAAATGTGTATTGTGCTACTAAGCACGCAGTTTTAGCAATTACCGAAGGTATGCGCATAGACTTAAATCCATACGGAATTAAAGTTGGTGCTGTTAATCCTGGAATGGTAGAAACAGAGTTTTCTCAAGTGCGTTTTAAAGGTAACGAAGCTGCTAATAATGTATATACTGGTTTTAAAGCTTTACAAGCCGAAGATATTGCAGAAATTATACAGTTTGTAGTTTCTAGACCAAGCCACGTAAATATTGCTGATTTATTAGTGTTTTGTACTGCACAAGCAAGTAGTACTATTGTAAAGAAAGATTAGATTTATTCTTAAAAACACTAATCCAATAAAAAAATCCGTTTTATAAAAATAAAACGGATTTTTAGGTTGGTTTAGTTTACAATAAGTGGTTGGTTATTTTCCGCCATCTAATTGGTCTTGCCAATCTTTAAGGTCTTGCCATTTTCCTTGTGCAGCCATTCCTGCTTGTTTAGGCCAAGAAGCTGGCTTATGTATTTTATATCTATTTCCACCAGAGTTTAAAACCTCTTGGCATTTTTCTAAAGAGCATTCAGATAAGGCTTGCCAAGTGTTTACGTTATGGTTATGAAATAATTCTTTAATTTTTGGACCAATACCTTCAACAACAGTTAAATCATTTTCTTTGATTTTTTTTCCAAAAACAGCTTTAGCAGCATCACTATTAAAAACTATTGTTGTAGCTGGCGTCATAGAAGAAGCTATGTTTGTTGAAGCAGTAGTGTTTCCTGAATTTGGTTTTGATTGAGCTGCTTCACAAAGTTCTAAATCTGTTTCTAATTTTGAAATTCTATTTTTATAAACAGAATCGTCAAATTGACCATTTTTATTTAGCATTTTACCTAATAAGTAGCCAAGAATACCACAAATTAGACCTGTTAGTAATGGGATTAGTATGCACCAAATCATAGTTAAATATTTAAGTTAGTTAATAGTTACGGTTACTCGTCTGTTTTTTGCTCTACCTTCTTTAGTTGTATTATCTGCAATAGGCATATCTGGACCTTTAGAATCTGTAGTCATATATGTTTCTGAAATACCATTTTCGATAAGAATATTTTTAACAAAATCTGCTCTTTCAAATGAGAGTGCAATGTTATTATCTCTAAGACCTGTATTATCTGAATGTCCGGTTACAATAAGTTTATCATTATCAGATTTTTCTACATAGGTTAATAAATTGGCTATTTTTTTTCTTTGCACATTAGAAAGTGTAAGCTTATTTGAACCTGTTTTAAAATGAAGTGTTAATGGATTAGCAACTAAACTATCTTTAAGATTTTTAAGGTGTTCTTTATTATTGCTGCCACCTTTTAAAGCGTTAATAGTGAAATTAACAGGTCCATAAAATACATTTAAGGAGTCCGATATAAAATTGTCATCTAATCGACCAGAAATATTCATTTGTTTAGAAGACATTCCTTTTGAGACAAAATAATTTTTAATGCTATTAGCACGAGCATAACCTAAATTAGGAAATATAGAATTATTAATTTCGTTTGAATTGTATAAACTTTCAATGTTTAATCTTTTATTAGAATTATCGTTAAAGTAAACAGCTAGTTTATCTATTTGATTATCCATATTAGAAGATAAAGAATCTTTAATGTTGAAGCTGTCTCTTAAAAAAATAAAATTGTTATCTGCTTTAAAAGCTAAACCACTACTATTATCTAAAATGTTAAAACTGTTTTTAGATGTTGGTTTAATTACAGGCGTTTCTGTAATTACATCAATATTTTTTTCTGATTCCTTTTTAGCTTGACATGTATCTTTACAGTTTTTACAGCATAAGAAATACTGAAGAAAACAACCGATTATTATGGTTAAAATGATACCTAATAGATAAGATGATTTTTTATTCATTTTAGTGTAGCTATTGGTTTATTTCTATTAAAGCTACAATTTTTGTATTTATTTAGACGATTATCTAAAATAAATTCGGTAAAACCATTTAAAGAATCGACAAAAAACAAAAAAGCCACCTAAATTTAGGTGGCTTTTTTGTTTTTATAAAATAAATTCTACTATAAATCGAACTTAATTCCTTGAGCAAGAGGTAATTCGTCCGAGTAGTTAACTGTATTAGTTTGTCTTCTCATATAAACTTTCCAAGAATCAGAACCAGATTCGCGTCCGCCACCAGTTTCTTTTTCTCCTCCAAAAGCACCACCAATTTCAGCACCAGAAGTTCCAATATTCACGTTTGCTATACCACAATCAGATCCTGAAAATGATAAGAATTTTTCAGCTTCTTTCATTTCGTTTGTCATAATTGCAGAAGATAATCCTTGAGCAACACCATTTTGAACATCAATTGCGTTTTCAACATCTCCGCTATATTTCATTAAATATAAAATTGGAGCAAAAGTTTCATGTTGTACGATTTCGAAATGGTTTTCAGCTTCAATAATTGCTGGTTTTACGTAGCATCCAGATTCGTATCCTTCACCTTCTAAAACGCCACCTTCAACTAATACGTTTCCGCCTTCAGCTTTAGCTTTTTCAATAGCAGCTAAATATGTATTTACAGCATCATGATCAATTAATGGTCCAATATGATTCTTTTCGTCTAATGGGTTACCAATAGTTAATTGCCCGTAAGCACCAACAATAGCATCTCTAACTTTATCGTAAACAGATTCATGAATAATTAAACGACGAGTAGAAGTACAACGTTGCCCACAAGTTCCAACAGCTCCAAATACTGCACCAGGAACTACCACTTTTAAATCAGCTGTTGGTGTAATAATAATTGCGTTGTTTCCTCCTAATTCTAATAAAGATTTTCCAAAACGTTCTGCTACAGTTGCACCAACTATACGTCCCATTCTTGTAGAACCAGTTGCAGATACTAAAGGTATTCTAGAATCTGTAGTCATAAATTCACCAACTTTGTAATCTCCATTAATAATACAAGAGATTCCTTCTGGTAAATTATTTTCTTTTAAAATTTCTGCAATAATGTTTTGACAAGCTACAGCACAGATTGGTGCTTTTTCTGAACCTTTCCAAACACAAACATCTCCACAAATCCAAGCTAAAGCTGTATTCCAAGCCCAAACTGCTACTGGAAAGTTAAATGCAGAAATGATACCAACAACACCAATTGGATGCCATTGCTCTCTCATTACGTGTCCTGGTCTTTCTGAAGGAATTGTTTGTCCGTTTAATTGTCTTGATAAACCAACAGCAAAATCACAGATATCAATCATTTCTTGAACTTCTCCGTAACCTTCTTGTAAAGATTTACCCATTTCATAAGATACTAATTTACCTAATGGCTCTTTTAAATCTCTTAATTTGTTTCCAAATTGACGAACAATTTCACCTCTTAGTGGTGCAGGCATTGTTCTAAAAGATTTGAAAGCTGTAGTTGAAGCATCCATAACTTTATCATAATCTGCTCTTGTAGTTGTAGTAACTTTTCCAATTAAAGATCCATCTGTTGGAGAATAAGAAGCTATTGCTTCTCCGCTACCAAAGTTATTAGAACCAGTTGAAGTTCCGTGGTTTAGATCTTTAATTCCAAGCTGTTGTAAAGCCTCTTTAATTCCGAATTGAGCCGAAACGTCTGCCATAATATCTTGATTTTTAAGTTTTATTAAAATTTTATGCAAATATACTAATAATTATACTTCTTGTAAGATGCATATTGGTTTAATAAAATTCTGAGTTATATTATGTATTTCTAGCTTATAATTAATGAAAAAAATGTAATTTTAATGCATTACCTACATCTATAATTTAATTCTGAACGTAACTTAAATTATAGTCATTAATTAAAAACCATCTATTTCTATGAAATTTAAATCTATTTTAACACTAATTCTAATTTGTGTATTTAGTTTTTCTTGTAAAAAAGAGAGTCAAGAGCCACAAGATAATATCTTTAAATATCGAGAATATGTAAGCTACACTACAACTGGATTACAATCTGTAGTTAATCCTATTCAAGTTAGTTTAGCAAAGCCGGTAAAAGGTTGGGATGCGGATAAACCTTTAGATCTTAACTTAATTTCTATTTTACCTAAAGTAGGCGGGATAATAACTGCTAAAAACGATAACTCGTTTTTATTTACTCCAAACACAACGTTTAAAGCAGATACAGAATATACAGTGACATTACTCTTGGATAAAATGTTTCCAAAAATTGAAAGTGACTTGTCTGAGTACGTATTTAAGTTTAAAACAAAAAAACCTAATTTTTCTATTAACACTAAAAATTTGCAATCATATTCTCGTGAATGGCAATATTTGTTAGGTGAATTAAAATCTGTAGATGTTATATCTCCAAATCAAGCCAAAGAATTAATATCAGCTTCACAAAACAATAATGATTTAAAAATTGAATGGAATGAATCTAATGACTTAGCAACTTATTTTGAATTTAAAATAGATAGTATTAAAAGAGAAATTAACGATTCTGAAATTAATGTAAAATGGAATGGAAGTGCTATAAATGCAGATAATAAAGGTGAAAATACAATTGCAATTCCTGGGAAAAACAATTTTAAGATTATTAATGTTGAGGTTTTACAACAACCAGAGCAGTATTTAAGTATTAATTTTTCTGATCCTTTAAAAAAGGAGCAGAATTTTGATGGTTTAGTTAATATCCAAAAAAGTAAATCGGCTAAATATGTAGTAGATGGAAATGTTCTAAAAGTATATCCAAATAATAAGTTGTCTGGTAATTTATTAGTTGATGTATTCCAAGGAATTAAAAATACAGATGGCTATAAATTAAAAACTTCTTTTTCTGAAACTATTGCATTTCAAGATTTGAAACCACAAGTTAGATTGGTGACTTCTGGTGTGTTTTTACCAAATTCTGAAAAACTGAATTTTAATTTTGAAGCCGTAAATTTAAAAAAGGTAGATGTTAGAGTAATTAAAGTGTATCAAAATAATGTTTTACAATTTTTACAAAATAATAGTTTAAATTCAAATAATAGCAACAGTATTCGTCAAGTTGGAAGACGTGTCGCCAAGCAAACCATTACTTTAATAGAGAATGATTTTGACAATACCGGAAAATTTAAAAATTACAGTATAGATTTAGCTAACTTTTTTCAGGCAGAAAAAGGAGCTATTTATCGTGTAGAATTAGAATACAAAAAAGAATATGCGCTATTTAATTGTGATGTAGCTACCACAAATAATAACTCTAATGACGATGACTATTACGAAGACGATTATTACTACGACGATTACCAAGAAAATGACATTGATTTACAAAATGCTAACGATGAAGAACGAGAAGAAGCTTATTGGGATAATCTAACGTACAATTATAAAGATTACCCTTATAATTGGAGAGAAAGAGATAATCCTTGTCATGAAGCTTACTATAATAGAAATCGTATTGTTTCTCAAAATTTAATTGCATCAAACCTTGGAGTTATTGTAAAACGTGGATCAGATAATACATATCATTTTGCGGTCTCTAATATTTTAAATACACAACCAGAATCCGATGCAAAAGTCACTTTATATAATTACCAAAAGCAAGAGTTAATCTCTACTACTACAAATGCCGATGGTTTTGTAGTTCTAAACTCACCTAAGTATGCATCATTCGCAATAATTTCAAAAGGAAAAAACACCACGTACCTTAAACTCAACGACGGAAATAGTTTATCTCTAAGTAAGTTTGATGTTTCTGGAGCAACACTTCAAAAAGGGTTAAAAGGATTTTTATATACGGAACGTGGCGTTTGGCGTCCAGGAGATAGTGTTTTTTTTACGTTTATGCTAAATGATATTGCAAATCCATTACCAGATAATCATCCTGTAAAATTAGAAGTTACAGACGCTACTGGAAAATTAGTTAATAAACAGATTACAACTAATCACTTAAATCATGTTTATGCATTTACAATTCCCACAAATCCAGACGATAAAACTGGAAACTGGTCAGCTAAAGTAAGTGTTGGTGGCGCTAAATTTTATAAAACTTTAAAAGTTGAAACCGTAAAACCAAATAGATTAAAGCTTAAAATTAATTTTGAAGATGATGTCCTTAGTACTTCAAAACCGGCAAAAGGAACACTTCAAGTTAATTGGTTACATGGAGCGCCAGCAAAAAATCTAAGAACAGAAGTTAAAGCGAAGTTTAGCGTTAATAATTCAGGATTTAAGAACTATAAAAATTATGTTTTTAACGATCCAACTAAGCGTTTTAACACAGAAGAATTGACACTTTTAGATGCTAAAGTTAATGAAGAAGGAAACATAGCAATTAATAATCCACTTAAAATTGGTAAAAACGCACCAGGAATGTTAAATGCTCAGTTTTTAGTTAGAGCATTTGAGAATGGAGGCGACTTTTCTATAGATGCTTTTACAATGCCTTATGCACCTTATGAAAGTTTTGTAGGATTAAAATCTCCTAAAGAAAAAGTGTATGGTTCTTTTGATACAGACCAAAGTCATACGTTTGACATAGCTACTGTAGATAAAGATGGAAAACCAATAAAACGCAACAATTTAGAAGTTAAAGTTTATAAGATAGAATGGCGATGGTGGTGGAACTCTTCACGAGATAATTTATCAAAATATACATCAAGTACATTTCATAAACCTTATATGGATGCTAAGGTTTCTACAAACCCTAACGGAAAAGCATCATTTAAAATTAATGTTCCAGATGATGAAGGCGGACGCTATTTAATTCGTGTTAGAGATCCAAAAAGTGGTCACGCTACAGGAAAAACAACATATTTCTACAAAAATTGGTGGAAACGTCAATCTGGTGGAGATAAAGAAGCTGCTAAAATGTTAGTATTTTCAGCAGATAAGGACAATTATAATGTTGGCGAAACAGCAACAGTTACATTTCCATCAGGAACAAATGGTCGTGCTTTAGTAAGTGTAGAAAACGGAAGCGAGGTTTTAGATTATCAATGGGTTGAGTCTTCTAAAGGCGAGACACAAGTTAAAATTCCTATAACTAAAGAAATGGCGCCAAATGTGTTTGTAAATATTTCGTTGTTGCAACCGCACGCATCTACTGCAAACGATTTGCCACTACGTATGTACGGACTTATTCCATTAATGGTTCAAGATAAAAACACCATTTTGGAACCTGTTTTAGATATGCCAAACTCTTTAGAACCAGAACAAGAATTTACGGTTAAGGTTTCAGAAAAAAACAATAAAGCTATGACTTACACTATTGCTTTAGTTGAAGAAGGTTTATTAGATTTAACACGATTTAAAACACCAAATCCTTGGGATGCATTTTACACGCGTGAAGCTTTAGGTGTAAAAACTTGGGATATGTTCGATGAGGTTATTGGAGCTTATTCTGGAAGTATAGAGCAAGTATTTGCTATTGGTGGAGATGGCAATTTAGAAAAAGGAAAGAATAAAAAGGCAAACAGATTTAAACCTGTAGTTCGATTTTTAGGACCTTTTACAATTGACAAAGGTGATACAAAATCACATAAAATTAAATTACCAAATTATGTAGGCTCAGTTAGAACTATGGTTATTGCTGGAGACGAAAACACAGAAGCTTATGGTAAAGTAGATAAAACAACATCTGTAAAAAAACCTTTAATGGTTTTAGCCAGTTTACCACGTAAGTTAAGTCCTGGCGAGAAAGTAACATTACCTGTTACGCTTTTTGCTATGGAAAAACACGTTAAAAGTGTAACGGTAAGCTTAAAATTAAGCAACGGAATTAAAGTTGTTGGAGAAAATACACAACGTATTACTTTTTCTAATCCAGACGAGAAAATGACATATTTTAATTTAGATGTCAGCAAAGCAAAAGGTTTTAATACTATTGAGGTTATCGCTAAAGGAAATGGCGAAAAAGCATCATATAAAGTAGAAATAGATGTTATAAATGCTAACCCAATCACATCTAAAGCTATAGATGTTGAGTTAGAAGCAAACGCAAATCAAATATCTAATTTTAATACGTTTGGTGTTGATGGAACAAACTCTGCAACGGTTGAGTTTTCTACTTTGCCACCAATGAATTTTAGTAAACGTATGGAATACTTAATTCAGTATCCGCATGGTTGTGTAGAACAAACAACATCTTCAGTTTTCCCTCAATTATATTTAACCGATATTTTTGATATTGATTACAATAAGAGGCAGGAAATTACAGAAAACATTAAAAAAGGAATCAAACGTTTAGGAAATTTTCAACAACCAAATGGCGGATTAAGTTACTGGATTGGTCAAAACACAGCTAACGATTGGGGAACAAGTTATGCTGGTCATTTTTTAATAGAAGCTGAGAAAAAAGGCTATGTTTTACCGCTTACTTTTAAGAGTAATTGGTTGCGTTACCAAAAAGATGCTGCTCGTAATTGGCGACCAAGTTATAACCAATACAGAAGTGATGTTGCTCAAGCTTACAGACTTTATACATTAGCTTTAGCTGGACAACCAGAATTGGCAGCAATGAATAGATTAAGAGAATTTAAAGAAATTTCTAATACGGCAAAATGGCGTTTAGCAGCAGCTTATGCGTTGGCAAGTCAGAAAGAAGCAAGTCAAGCTATTATAAATACAGCTTCAATTAATTTTAAAGCACCAAAGTATAATTATTACACCTATGGCTCTCGCGATAGAAACAAAGCTATGGCTCTAGAAACTATGGTAATTACTAAAGACAGTAGAACTAGAGAATTAGCTAAAGAATTGGCTAAAGATTTATCTAGTAATAGATGGATGAGTACACAAACTACTGCATATTGCTTAATGTCTATGGCAAAAATGGTAAATGCTAATGGAGGAAAAGCTTTAGATGTATCGTTTACAATTAATGGGAAATCCGAAACTATTTCTACTAAAAATGCTATTGCTCAACGTGTTTTAAAAGTGAATGATGGCGAGAACTCACTTCAGCTTAAAAATAATAAAGACAATATCGTTTTTGTTCGTGTGTTAAATTCAGGAAAATTACCTTTAGGCGAAGAACTTACTGAACAACGCGGTTTATCTGCTTCAATAGTTTATAAAGATTTAAAAGGAAACAGGATTGATATTTCTAAGTTGATGCAAGGACAAGACTTTATAGCAAGTGTAACTATTACTAATCAGAAAAATTATAACGTTAATGATGTTGCATTAACACAATTGTTTCCATCTGGTTGGGATATTGTAAACACTAGATTTACGTCTTTTGGAAGTACAACCACAAGTAAGGCAGATTATACAGATATTAGAGACGATCGTGTAAATTTCTATTTTGACTTAGGAACAGGAAATAGTAGATCAAAAACATTTAATGTTATGCTTAATGCATCGTATTTAGGAACATATTACTTACCTGGACTACAAGCTGAAGCAATGTATGACAATGACTTTTTAGTAAGGAATAAAGGACAATGGATTGAAGTAGTGAAATAGGTTTGAATTGTTAATTATATCTTGAGGTCTCGACTGCGCTCGACCAGACAGCACTAAGATAATATATAATTATGAAGTTACTAGAATGTCTCCTCGAGCACAGTCGAGAGGTTTCATTTGAAATTAAAATACTTATGCAAAACCTAATAACATACCTTAAAAAGCATAAAATTAAAGCTATAATATTAGTTATAGCTTTAATTTGGTATGCGTTATGTTTGCCAAAAGAGTTATTTAATAATCCAACATCTACAGTAATTACAAGTTCTAATAATACGTTATTAGGCGCAAAAATTGCAAAAGATGGCCAATGGCGTTTTCCAGCAACAGATACAATTCCTGAGAAATTTAAAATTTGTTTACTTCAGTTTGAAGACGAATATTTTTATAAGCATCCAGGTTTTAATCCTATTTCTATTTTTAAAGCAATTCAACAAAACTTAAAATCTAATTCAATTAAAAGAGGCGGAAGTACATTAACGCAGCAAGTAGTAAGGTTATCTCGAAAAAACAAACCCAGAACCTATTTTGAAAAAATTAAAGAATTAATATTATCAACTCGTGTTGAGGTTAAGTATTCTAAAGAGGTCATTTTAAAGTTTTACACTAACAATGCGCCTTTTGGTGGAAATGTAGTAGGCTTAGAAGCTGCTTCTTGGCGTTATTTTAATAGAGATTCTAAAAATTTGTCTTGGGCAGAAAGTGCTACACTAGCAGTTTTGCCTAATGCACCAAGTTTAATTTTTCCAGGAAAAAATCAGGAACGATTATTAAAAAAACGTAATAGATTATTAAAAAAGTTAATGGAAGCAGAGCTTATAGACAATTTAACTTATAAGTTAGCTATTCAGGAAACGTTACCTCAAAAACCTTATGCTTTACCTCAAATTGCGCCACATTTATTGCAACGTTTAAGTTTAAGTAATAATGGTGAGCAAATTCAAACGACTTTAGATTTAAGATTACAAAACCAAGTAAATGATTTAGTGAAAACACATTATAATAATTTAAAGCAAAATGAAATTTATAATGCTGCAGTTATTGTTTTAGATGTAAAAACACGAAATGTTTTAGCCTATATTGGAAATACACCAACCACAAAACAACATCAAAAAGATGTGGACATTATTACAAAAGGTAGAAGTACTGGAAGCGTTTTAAAACCATTTTTATATGCTGCACAAATAGATGCGGGCGAGTTGTTACCAAACATGTTAATTCCAGATGTACCAACTCAATTTGGGAATTATACACCTCAAAACTATAACAAAACTTTTGATGGCGCAGTTCCTGCAAAAAAAGCTTTGTCTCGTTCTTTAAATATTCCTAGTGTAAAAATGCTTCAAGATTTTGGATTGGATAGATTCTACCATTATTTAAAGGCTTTAAAATTGAAGGATATAGATAGAAATGCAAATCATTATGGATTAACTCTAATTCTTGGTGGAGCAGAAAGTAATTTATGGGATTTAACCAAAAGTTATGCAGGTTTTGCTGGGACAATAAATCATTATAATGAATTTTCTAGTCAGTATTATACCAAGGAGTTTTCTGAACCAAACTTGTTTGCTAATTACAAGGTTAATTTTGGCGATTTAACGCATAGTAAAACCATTTTTGGAGCAGCAGCAACGTATTTAACGTTTGATAGTTTAAAAGAAGTTAATAGACCTGAAGAAGACGAAAATTGGTCGTTTTTTGATGATTCTAAGCAAATTGCGTGGAAAACAGGAACCAGTTATGGTTTTAAAGATGCTTGGGCAATTGGAAGCACCAAAGATTATATAGTTGGTGTTTGGGTTGGAAATGCAGATGGCGAAGGAAGACCAGGATTAGTTGGTGTACAAGCCGCTGCGCCATTATTGTTTGATGTATTTGATGCTTTACCAAAAAGTAGTTGGTTTAGTAAGCCTTTTGATGATATGACAGAAGTTTCAATTTGTAAAAAAAGCGGATCCAGAGCAACCGATTTATGTAATGAAACGGTAAAAGAATTTATTCCAACATCTGGATTAAAATTAGCACCTTGTAAATATCATAAACAAATACACTTAGATCAATCTGGATTGTATCAAGTTAATTCTTCTTGCGAAACTTTACAGAATATGACGTCTACATCTTGGTTTGAATTACCTGCGTTGATGGCGTATTATTATAAGTCCAAAAATCCGTTTTATAAAGATATGCCGCCTTTTAGAAACGATTGTATTTCTGAAAGCCAACCGAATATGCAGTTTATTTATCCAAAGAAAAACAGCGTGGTTTATTTACCTAAAGGTTTGGATGAGGTGATTAAAGATTTAGTTCTTAAAGTAGCTTGTAATACACCAGAAAAAAAATTGTTTTGGTATATTGATAATCAGTATATAAAAACCACTAAATCTATACACGAAATAGCAATTCAGCCTAAAAAAGGAACTCATTTGGTAACCGTTATAGACGAAAAGGGAAATGAGATTTTAAGAGAGTTTGAGGTTAGTGAGTAAGTTAAAATAATAAATAATGGATTTACAAAAAGCACTTTTTATATTACTAATATTATTTATGTTTAATAGTAAGGCACAAGAATTGAAACTTCCTGATGGGCAAGAAATTTCAAAAGCATCGGCTATAAATGATATTCATTATAACACAAAAATGTATTGGATTGTTTATGGTGAATTAAACGATTATGCCTGTGAGGCTATAATATTAAAAAAATATAGCTTAAAAATACACAAATTAGGTTGTGAAATTTCAAAAGAATTAATTGATAAAATCAACTCATACAATACTGTGATAGATGCTTATATGAAGCAAGCTTATGATCCTAATTGGAAAATAAAATTGTTTAATCCTGAGTTAGATTGTGAAAATATAAAATTAGATTTTAATTAAAATAAACCTACCAATCCTTAAAAGGTTTCTTACTTAGCTGTGAATTATAGTATTTAATATTTCCAGTTACTTCTTCTCCAAGCCAATTGGGTTTTGAAAAGGCTTCATTTTCATTATTCAACTCTACTTCAGCAACAATTAAATCTTCGTTATCTCCGTAAAATTCATCGATTTCAAAAATATGATGTCCGTTTTTTACTTCGTAACGTGTTTTGTCTATTACGCCAGTTTCGCAAAGTTGTAGTAATTCTTCAGCCTCATTTAAAGGTATTTCCTTTTCCCATTCAAAACGAGACGTTCCACTTTGGTTAGATTTTCCTTTTACGGTTATAAAACCAGTATTTCCTTTAATTCTTACTCTAACTGTGCGTTCTGGATGTGTGTTAAGAAATCCTTGAGTAATTCTGGTTTGTTTAAAAGCTTCAGATTTATAATCGGAAGTTTTTACTAAAAATTTACGTTCTATTTCTTGCATTTCGATGTGTAAAGTGTGTTGTAGACAAACCTATTAATGTTATAGCAGACCAATAAGTAATTCCAATTAATTCGTTGGCAAAAGGTAATGTGTTTTTAAATTTATTTATAGCCAAAATAGTATCAGACAAAACAAACAAGCAAACAGCAATAATTATTAACTTGGAAAAATAATCTGATTTAGATAGGAATAAATTTATGCCTTGCCAAGCCATAAGTAGGATGCAAGTCATATAAAAAATAACAGGAATTAGTAAGTCGCCTAAATCATTTTTAATAAACCAGAAGAAACCGCAAGCGTATAAAATTAATATGGCTAACGATTTATAATTAACTAAGAATCCTTCTTTTAAAATAAATCCTTTAATAAAAATTAAATGTCCAATTAGAAATGCAATTAATCCAAATATAAACATAGAATTAAATAGCAATAATACATCGCCAATTAAGCAGAAAATCAAACCAAATATAATATGTGTTTTATACTTGGTTTGAGTTTTTGAATATATTAGTGGAATTAAGATAACTAATAGAGTAGCTAAAGGCTTTAAAATAATAGCTAACGTTGTAAGTGCTTTGTTTGAAGCATAAATATAACTTCCAACCGCTATTATAATTAATGCAATAAAATATTTTAAACCCATAGTTTATTAGTGTAACTTACTTAAGTAAATATAATATAAGTAATTTTATTTGCTTCAGGTTTTAATATTTAGTTTTGCCTTACAAATTATGTCAGATACATTTCCAATTAGAAAAATTATTCATGTAGATATGGATGCATTTTATGCATCTGTAGAACAAATGGATAATCCAGGTCTTATTGGAAAACCATTAGCTGTTGGCGGCAGTGAAACCAGAGGTGTTGTTAGTGCTGCAAGTTACGAAGCGCGCAAATTTGGTGTTAGAAGTGCAATTTCTGGTGCTTTAGCAAAACGTCTATGTCCTGAACTTATTTTTGTAAAACCACGTTATGACAGATACAAGGAAATATCCAAACAAGTTAGGCGTATTTTTAACGATTATACAGATCTAGTAGAACCGTTATCTTTAGACGAAGCCTATTTAGATGTTACCGAAAACAAAAAAGGAAATCCAAGTGCATCTTTATTAGCCGAAGAAATTAGAACGCGTATTTTAAATGAAGTTGGCATTTCTGCATCGGCAGGAATTAGTATTAATAAATTCATAGCTAAAGTAGCTAGTGATTATAACAAACCTAACGGACAAAAAACGGTTAATCCTGAAGAGGTTTTAGAATTCTTAGAAGCTTTAGATATCAGAAAGTTTTATGGTATCGGTAAAGTTACTGCCGAAAAAATGTATCAAAAAGGAATTTATACAGGTTTGGATTTAAAAAGAAAAACTTTAGAGTATTTACAGAGTAATTTTGGAAAATCTGGCAACTACTATTATCACATTGTAAGAGGAATTCATAATAGCGAAGTGAAACCAAACAGAATTAGAAAATCTTTAGCAGCAGAACGTACATTTAATGAGAATTTGTCGTCTGAAATTTTTATGTTAGAACGTTTAAAGCAAATTGCAGAAGAAGTCTCAAGACGATTAAAAAAAAGTAACGTAGCAGGAAAAACAATAACACTTAAAATTAAGTATAGCGATTTTACGCTACAAACAAGAAGTAAAACATTACCTTATTTTATTAGTGATGATGCTATTATTCTTGAAACCGCAAAAGATTTATTGTATCAAGAAAAAATGAGTAACTCTGTACGTCTTTTAGGAATTTCTATATCTAATCTAAATACCGAAAAGAAAAAAACACCTAAGATTGAAAAACCTATAAGTGTTCAGTTAGAGTTTAAGTTTTAGTTATTTCTCTAAAACTTCTAGAATTCTATTTAAAGGAACCACAGTAGATTCTTTTAAAATCACGCCAGTTGTCGTTAAACCCCAAATAGTAGTTTCTACACTTTTTACATTAATACTATCTTGAAATATTATTTTAACTTTAACCTGTTCTAAGTTCCCTAAAGATAAAGCACGTTTTAAAATTACAGCTCTAGCTTCTTGTTCTGCTTTTGTCTTTAAAACTTCTTCTTTTGGGAAGTTTAAGGCTTTAATTTCTTCTTTTTCTATATGTTGAATTGTAGTAGACATTTGGATTTGGGTTTAAGTAGTAGTTAAATAAACAAAATAATTGTAAATTTTACTACTGTTTATCTTAAAAAAGTTCATTTTAAATTAAAAAACGCCTCAATTAACTAAATAATTAAAGCGTTTTGTAATGTAGCTAGTTTACTGAATTAAGTTTAGAATCAAGTAACGCCATACAAAGTTATATTTCTGAAACTCTTAATGTGTTTACCATTCCTTTTTCTTGTATTGGCATAGCTGCTAAGCTTACTAGCATATCTCCTTTCTTTAAATAGCCTAATTCAGTAGCCATTTTATTTACATCTTCTATAGTCTCATCTGTACTTACAAACTTGTCGTAAAAGAATGCTTTTACGCCCCAAAGTAGGCTTAATTGCGTTAAAATACGTTTGTTAGATGTAAACACTAAAATATGAGATTTAGGTCTCCATGCTGAAATTTGAAACGCAGTATAACCTGAATTTGTTAATGTTGAAATTCCTGCGGCATCAATTTCGTTTGCCATTAAAGCGGCATGATAACAAATAGATTTTGTTATATAGCGCTTTGTTCTAATAGTTGGTGGATCATGAGGTACGTTAATTAAATCCGAATCTTCTACGCTACGAATTATGTTTGCCATTTGTCGGATTACTTGTACTGGATATTTTCCAACACTTGTTTCTCCAGAAAGCATTACTGCATCTGCTCCATCCATTACAGAGTTTGCAACATCGTTTACTTCTGCACGCGTTGGTGTTAAGCTAGTAATCATTGTTTCCATCATTTGTGTAGCAATAATTACAGGAATACGCGCTTGCTTTGCTTTAAGTACTAATTGTTTTTGTACCAATGGTACTTCTTCTGCTGGAATTTCTACACCAAGATCTCCACGAGCTACCATTAAACCATCGCAATAAGCTACAATTTTATCTATGTTTGTAACTGCTTCAGGCTTTTCTATTTTAGCTATAATTGGAATTTTATGTTCACTATGTTTTTTAATTAATTCTTGTAATTGGATTAGATCTTCTGCATGACGTACAAATGATAATGCCATCCAATCTACACCAATTTGACATGCGAAAATAGCATCGTCAATATCTTTTTCTGTTAAAGCAGGTTGAGAAATGTTGGTATTAGGAAGGTTTACACCTTTTTTAGATTTTAAAGGTCCACCTTGAATAACGCGAGCTACAACTTCGTCTTTTTGGTTAGATGAAACCACTTCGAAATGTAATTTTCCGTCATCTAAAAGAATACGTTCACCTTTTTTAGAATCTTGAGGAAACTTATCGTAAGTCATATAAACACGTTTTTTTGTGCCTTCAAAACGTTTTCCTGTAGCAAAAATAATTTCGTCACCTTCGTTTACTATAACTTCGTTTTTCATTACGCCAACACGTAATTTAGGACCTTGTAAATCGCCTAAAATAGAAACGTTATAGCCAAATTCATCGTTTAATTCACGAATCATTTTTACACGTTCTTCCACATCTGTATAATCCGCATGTGAAAAATTTATTCTAAAGACATTAACGCCTTCATCACACATTGCTTTTAGTACACTTTTATCGCTTGTTGCAGGTCCTAGAGTTGCAACTATTTTAGTTTTTTTACTTTTTAACATTAGTGAAATATTAAATTATTTTTTGATTTTAAGTTTTCTGCATTTAAATAGTATGCGGTAATAACTTGTGGTATTTCTAATATTTTATTTAAAATTACCTGAGTTTTTGCACTTGTAAGTACTGTGTTTATTTTTAAAAAATATGTCACTTTTTTTTGTTCAGGAATTAAGTAATATGTTGTTTCGCTATTGTTTTTTTCTTTCGAAAATAAATTAGTTGAATGGATTGTTTTTTCTGTAGAAATCTTACAATGATTCGCTACTAAATTATAGATAATATCTGCATTTATATCAAGATATTCAAATAACGCATAATTTGTATTTTGTTTAATGTCTACTACATCTATATATTCTCTTTTAAGTACTGTCTTTAGATGCTTATTAAGTAAATACGCAATCCTATATTGTTCTAAATCACAATGAATAGCAATTAGTGTAAATTCTTCGTGTTCAAATAAATCTTCTAAACTTAATTTAAGAATCGCCATATTGTACTAATTAATTGTAAATATATGATTTAAAACGATTTTATTAATGAAGTGAGGTGTTTCTTAACTATAATTTATTATGAAAGAATTAAGTGTTAAAAAAATAACTAAGCTTCTATTTCTTTTTGAAGTACAAAAAAAGCACGTTTTGAAGCTTTTTCTTCAGCCTTTTTCTTAGAAGTCGCTCTTGCTTTTGCGACAACTTTTTCGTTGATTAATAATTTCACAGCAAAATGTCTTAATTCATCAATGCCAGTATCGTCATAAACATTATAAGTAAATGTTTTTTTCTCTTTTTGGCACCATTCTATAAGTAAGCTCTTATAACTAATAACTTTTCCTTCTAATTTTGGGATGTCTACGTGCGGAATAATTATAGTTTTATAAATAAATTTCTCACATTGTTTGTAGCCTCTATCTAAGAAAATAGATCCAACTAAAGCTTCAAATAGATTTCCATGTATATTGCGTCCAAATTGTGTTTTAGGTATTTTACTTTGAATTAAGTTTACTAAATTTAGAGCCTCACCTAACTCATTTAAATGTTCACGACTTACAATTTTAGAACGCATTTTAGTTAAGTAACCTTCATCTCCACTAGGAACTTCTTTGTATAAATGATCTGCAATAACAGCACTTAACATAGCATCTCCTAAAAACTCTAAGCGTTCGTAATTAACAGAATGACCTTTTTCGTTCCTTAGATTTAAAGATCTGTGTGTAAAAGCCGTTTTGTAAGGTTTTATTTTTTTTGGTTTAAATCCTATAAGTTGGGTTATAGATACAGTAAATTCCCTGTCTTTTTTAGAGGACTGGAGTTTAAGTATGTTTCGAATGATAGACATTCGGAATTAATCTAATTTCTTGAAAACAACACAAGCGTTATGTCCACCAAAACCAAAGGTGTTACTCATAGCGACTTTAATGTCTCTTTTTTGAGGTTTGTTTAATGTTAAGTTTAAACTAGAATCAATATTCTCGTCAGCAGTTTTGTGGTTTATTGTTGGAGGCACAATACCGTTTTGCATTGCTAAAATAGAAGCAATAGCTTCTATAGCACCAGCAGCACCTAACAAGTGACCAGTCATAGACTTGGTTGAGTTAATATTGATGTTTTTAGCATGATCACCAAAAATTTCAGTAATTGCTTTTAGTTCAGCAACATCTCCTAAAGGCGTAGAAGTTCCATGTGTATTAATATGGTCTACATCTTCTGGTTTTAATCCTGCATTTTCTAAACAATTACGCATTACAGCCATAACACCAATTCCTTCAGGATGTGGTGCTGTCATATGGTGTGCATCGGAAGATAATCCGCCACCAACTAGTTCTGCATAAATTTTAGCGCCTCTTGCTTTTGCGTGTTCATAGCTTTCTAATACTATAGCACCAGCGCCTTCACCTAATACAAATCCATCACGATTTGCATCAAATGGTTTTGAAGCTCCTTGAGGATCTTCATTATTAGTAGATAATGCATGCATAGCATTAAATCCACCCATACCAGAAATAGTTACTGCAGCTTCGCTTCCACCCGTAACAATAACATCACAATGTCCTAATCTAATATAGTTTAAAGCATCTATCATAGCGTTAGCTGAAGATGCACAAGCAGAAACAGTAGTGTAATTTGGTCCCATAAAACCATTCTTAATAGAAATGTTTCCAGGAGCAATATCTGCTATCATTTTAGGAATAAAGAAAGGGTTAAATCTAGGTGCACCATTTCCTTCACAATAGTTTATCATTTCATTTTGAAATGTTTCTAAACCACCAATTCCAGCACCCCAAATAACACCAACTCTTAATTTGTTGATTTTGTCTAAATCCAGTTTAGAGTCCGCAATAGCCTCATCAGATGCGACCATTGCGTACTGTGTAAACCTGTCCATTTTACGTGCGTCTTTCCTATTAATGAAATCAGTCACGTTAAAGTCCTTAAGCTCGCAAGCAAATTTTGTCTTAAAGTGTTCAGTGTCAAAATACGTAATAGGTGCGGCGCCACTTTTACCTTCAAGTAAAGCATTCCAATACTCATCTTTGGTATTCCCAATAGGTGTTAGAGCTCCTAATCCTGTTACTACTACGCGCTTAAGTTCCATAAATGTGTTTAATTATTTTGCAGCTTCAATATAAGAAACAGCTTGACCAACTGTAGCAATGTTCTCTGCTTGGTCGTCTGGAATTTGGATATCGAATTCTTTTTCAAATTCCATAATTAATTCCACAGTATCTAATGAGTCTGCTCCTAAGTCGTTAGTGAAGCTAGCTTCAGTTACTACTTCGTTTTCGTCAACGCCTAATTTGTCTACGATTATCGCTTTAACTCTTGATGCAATGTCTGACATAATTTTTAATTTTAAGTTTTAATTAAGTCGCAAAAATATAAAACTTTCATTTAAAACACACATTTAGATTGAAAATGTGTAATTAAATTTAATTCTTTTTATTTAAATAATTGGATTTTTGCGTCGAAATTGTAATTATTATTCTTTTTTTTGTTGTGTAAACCTAACCTATTGGCTGTATATGAAACGAATTGTGATTTTTGCATCCGGAAGTGGATCTAACGCTGAAAATTTAATAAAGTTTTTTCAAAACAGTGAAAATGCTAATGTTACTCTTGTTATTACAAACAATCCTTATGCCAAAGTTTTGGGTCGCTGTAAAGTACTTAAAACACCTGCGTTGTCCTTTAATAAACCTGCTTTTTTTGATTCAGATGTAATACTTAATGTCTTAAAAGCTGAAAACCCAGATCTTATTATATTAGCTGGGTTTTTATGGAAATTCCCAGAAGTCATATTGAAAGAGTTTCCCAAAAGTGTAATTAATTTACATCCTGCATTGTTGCCAAAGTTTGGAGGAAAAGGTATGTACGGAATGAATGTTCATAAAGCTGTTATAAATCAAAAAGAAACGAAAACCGGAATTACTATACATTATGTTAATGAAAATTATGATGAAGGTGCTATTATTTTTCAGGCAACCTGTAAAGTTGAAATAACTGATGTACCTGATGATGTTGCAGCAAAAATTCATAAATTAGAAATGAAACACTTTCCGGAAGTAGTAGAGAAGTTATTAAACTAAAATTAGTTTTATTAGAATTAGATTCTTCAACTATAGATAAATGAGTAAGAGTAAAAAAAAGTATTATGTGATTTGGCAAGGACACAAAACTGGTGTTTTTGAATCTTGGAACGTGTGTAAAAAACTCATTAAAGATTTTAGTGGAGCACAATACAAATCTTTTGTATCTAAAGAGGCTGCTGAAGAAGCTTTTAAAGGTAATTATTTTGATTATGTAGGAAAAAAAGATAATTTTAAAACAGAACTAACTCCAGAACAACTAAAAAAAATTGGTAAACCTAACTATAATTCTATATCTGTTGATGCTGCTTCTAGTGGAAACCCTGGGGTTATGGAATATAGAGGTGTAGACACTAAAAGTAAACAACAGCTTTTTATTCAAGGTCCTTTTGCTCAAGGTACTAATAATGTAGGCGAGTTTTTAGCTTTAGTTCATGGATTAAGTTTTCTTAAAAAACACAAGAGTGAACGCTTGATTTATACTGATTCTAGAACTGCTATGAGTTGGATTAGAAAAAAGAAGTGTAACACTAAATTAGAAAGAAACGAAAAAAACAAATCTGTTTTTGATTTGGTGGATCGTGCAGAAGTTTGGCTTAAAACTAATACGTATACTACAACTATAGTAAAGTGGGAAACTAAAGCTTGGGGAGAAATTCCAGCAGATTTTGGAAGAAAATAATATTAAAGTTTATTCTTTTGGATATGTATAAAACAAATCTTTCAAACCTAAAAAAATTATGTAAATTTGCAATTCATTTCAAAATAGAATTATGAGTAAATTAGTTATTGTTGGAACTGTAGCTTTTGACGCAATTGAAACACCTTTTGGCAAAACAGATAAAATTCTTGGAGGAGCAGCAACTTACATTGGTTTATCTGCCTCTCAGTTTAACGTGGATTCTGCAGCTGTTTCAGTAGTCGGAGGAGATTTTCCTCAAGAATATTTAGATTTACTTACGGATAGAAATGTAAATATAGATGGTGTTGAAATTGTTAAAGACGGAAAAACATTTTTTTGGTCTGGAAAATATCATAACGATATGAATTCTCGAGATACTTTAGTTACAGAATTAAATGTGTTAGAAACTTTTAATCCAGTTGTTCCTGTAGCCTATAGAGATGCCGAAATTGTAATGTTAGGAAATTTACATCCATTAGTGCAATTAGGTGTTTTAGAACAAATGACTAAAAAACCTAAGTTGACTATTTTAGATACAATGGATTTTTGGATGAATATTGCTTTAGACGATTTAAAGAAAGTAATATCTAAAATAGATGTTATTACAATTAACGACGAAGAAGCAAGACAATTATCTGGTGAGTATTCTTTAGTTAATGCCGCAAAGAAAATCCACGAGATGGGACCAAAATATGTGGTTATTAAAAAAGGAGAACATGGCGCATTACTTTTTCATAATAATGATATGTTTTATGCACCAGCCTTACCTTTAGCAGAGGTTTTTGATCCAACAGGAGCAGGAGATACTTTTGCAGGAGGATTTGCAGGTTATTTAGCTAAGTCAGGAAACATTTCTTTCGAGAATATGAAAAACGCTGTAATTTATGGTTCAACTCTTGCTTCTTTTTGTGTTGAAAAATTTGGAACAGAACGAATGCTAAGTTTAAAACCAGAAGAAGTTAAAACACGACTTCAACAATTTAAAGAATTAACACAATTTGATATAGAATTGAAATAACAAAAAGCGCTCAAAATTTTGAGCGCTTTTTTATTATATATAATTTAAATACGACCATAACTTTTATAACTATAACAATATGAGTGATGCTTTAAAACACGAATGTGGAATTGCCCAAATTAGATTACTTAAACCTTTAGAATTTTATAAAAAAAAGTATGGTAGTGCTTTTTATGGAGTAAATAAAATGTATTTGTTAATGGAGAAACAGCATAATCGTGGTCAAGATGGTGCTGGATTTGCAAGTATTAAATTAGACACAAAGCCTGGGGAAAGGTATATTAGTCGTGTTAGGTCTATAGCGCAACAACCTATTCAAGATATTTTTGCTCAAATTAACGAACGTATTAATGAGGAGTTAACCAATCATCCAGAATATGCAGATGATGTTGCAGCTCAAAAAAAGAACATTCCTTATATAGGCGAAGTTTTTTTAGGTCACGTACGTTATGGAACTTTTGGAAAAAATAGTGTAGAAAGTGTACACCCATTTTTACGTCAGAATAATTGGATGCATCGTAACTTAATATTGGCTGGTAACTTTAATATGACAAATGTTAAAGATCTATTTGGAAACTTAGTTGATTTAGGACAACATCCAAAAGAATACACGGATACCATTACTATAATGGAGAAAATAGGTCACTTCTTAGATGCATCTGTAACTAAAATTTATAAGAAATTAAAAAAAGAAGGTTACAATAAAATTGAATCATCACCATTAATCGCAGAGCGTATAAATTTAGTTAAAATTTTAAAAAAGGCAGCAAAAAACTGGGATGGTGGATATGCTATGGCAGGACTTTTAGGTCATGGAGATTCTTTTGTTTTAAGAGATCCAGCAGGAATTAGACCTACATATTATTATAAAGATGATGAAGTTGTTGTTGTAGCATCAGAAAGACCTGTAATTCAAACGGTTTTTAACTTAGATTTTGATCAGGTAAAAGAATTAGAACCTGGTTGTGCTATTATTACAAAGAAGTCAGGCGAAGTTTCTATAGAAAGGATTTTAGAACCGCTAGAACGAAAATCCTGTTCTTTCGAGCGTATTTATTTTTCTAGAGGAAGTGATGCCGAAATTTATCAAGAGCGTAAAGAATTAGGGAAATTACTTATGCCTGAAGTTTTGGAAGCTATTAATTTTGATACTAAAAACTCAGTGTTTTCATATATACCTAATACAGCAGAAACATCATTCTTTGGAATGATTGAGTCTGTAGAAGAACACCTGAATGAGCGTAAAACTCAGGACATTATTGCTGGAAATGGTGAATTGTCTAAGCAAGAAGTTATAGATATTTTAAGCGAAAGACCTAGAATTGAAAAAATTGCAATTAAAGATGTTAAGTTAAGAACATTTATTACGGAAGATAGTAGTAGAGATGATTTAGTTGCGCATGTTTACGATGTTACTTATGGTGTTATTAAACCAACAGATAATTTGGTTATAATAGACGATAGTATTGTTCGTGGAACTACTTTAAAGAAAAGTATTATTAAAATGATGGATCGTTTACATCCAAAAAGTATTGTAGTTGTGTCTTCTGCTCCTCAAATTAGGTATCCAGATTGTTATGGTATAGATATGGCTAACTTGGAAAGTTTAGTGGCTTTTCAGGCTGCTTTGGCATTATTAAAAGATACTGGTAAATTTGATTTAGTGGAAGAAGTCTATAATAAATGTCTAACACAAGTTGACTTAAAAGATTCCGAAGTTGTTAATTATGTGCAAGAAATTTATGCACCATTTACAGACAAGCAAATCTCTGCTAAAATTTCTGAATTATTAACACATGAAAGCGTAAAAGCAGAGGTTAAGATTATTTTTCAACCGGTTAGTAATCTGCATATAGCTTGTCCAAACGATTTAGGAGATTGGTATTTTACGGGTAATTATCCAACAGATGGAGGAAACAGAGTTGTAAATAGAGCTTTTATTAATTTCTTTGAAGGAAATAAAGAACGTGCTTATTAACTATTAGTTAAGATTTAAACACATAAAAAAAGGAATTAGATTTAAGCTCTAATTCCTTTTTTTATGGAATAGTATATGGATTTCTTAACGAAGATAGATGTAAGGCTATGACAAAAAAAGTACTGCATTTTGCAGTACTTTTAAAATATATTAAAGCTGTATGCTTTTTTAATCTAAATAATAAATATATCCAAAGTTTAACCAAACTAACCAATCATTATTTTTATTTGATTCTAATTGATGGTTTAATCCATCTACATCATCACTAAAATAATATTGCCATCTTAAATCAATCATTATGTCTGCAAGAACATTTATCTTATAACGTGTTCCAACACTTGCTACAACAGACCAGGTAGATCCAGATTCTGCAGAGACAGATCCTTTTTCCCAAAAGCTATAGAAATTATTTTCATCTTCAATATTTCCAACATCATTAGGTACACCTGTGCTAACATAACTAGTACTTACTTTAGGGTTATAAGATACATAGTGTGCTCCAAGACTAACAAAAGGAGCAAACTTTGGAGAGAAAGATTGAAAAGCCCTAATACTTAATGGGAAATATTCTAATTGCATACCAATATCTAAATTAGTAGCTTCTCCTTCGTGTGCTCTAAGTTTAAAAGCATCAGAAGATGTTCTAGAATCTTTTACCCATTCTCCAAAATGATTTAGTTTTGTTTTATTCCAAGAAATCTCTGATCGTAATTTAAAATGGTCATTAAAATAATTGTCTGCAGTATAACAATTACAATCTGCCCTGTAAGCAAAATTAATATAATGCACCAACCCTATTCCAATACCTGTATTACCTTTATTAGTTTCTAAATCTTTACGTTCACCAAAATCAGATTGAAAAGCGACTGGACCAGTAATAACTCCAATTTCGTGAGAGAATCCTAGTTGAGAAAACCCTAGCTGAAACGCTAAAAATGTTAATAAAGCAGTTATTAAGTATTTAAATTTAAGCATAATTAATTGTTTAGAGGCTACTTGTAAGTTAACAAATATATAAAAACCCTCCAAGCAAACAAACAAAACTTAAGATATCTGTTAATTTTTAGCCTTTTAAAAATTTCTAATTCAAAATATATAAAAAAAGAGGTGTAATTTTATAGATAATGTATATTTGTAATATATTTTTTAATCAAAATAGTAATAACATAAATAGTTTTTATGGAACATAAAATTGAAACTTTTATAAATAGTGTAAAAGAAAGAAACGCAAATGAACCAGAATTTATGCAAGCGGTTCATGAGGTTGCAGAAACAGTAATACCTTTTATTGAAGATAATCCTCAATACAAAGATAAGATGTTATTAGAGCGTATGGTAGAGCCAGAACGCACTATTATATTCAGAGTTCCTTGGATCGATGATGCTGGAAATACTCAGGTAAACCGAGCCTTTAGAGTAGAGTTTAATTCAGCTATAGGACCATATAAAGGTGGTTTACGTTTTCATCCTTCTGTAAATTTAAGTATTCTTAAGTTTTTAGGCTTTGAGCAAGTCTTTAAAAATTCTTTAACAACTTTACCTATGGGTGGAGGAAAAGGAGGAAGTGATTTTAACCCTAAAGGAAAGAGTGATAATGAAGTTATGCGCTTCTGTCAATCTTTTATGAGTGAGTTATCTAGGCATATTGGTGCAAATACAGATGTTCCAGCTGGAGATATTGGTGTTGGAGGAAGAGAGATTGGTTATATGTTTGGTCAATATAAGCGTTTAAGAAATGAGTTTACCGGAGTGTTAACTGGTAAAGGTTTATCTTATGGAGGTTCTTTGATTAGACCAGAAGCTACAGGTTATGGATGTGTGTATTTCGCAAAAAATATGTTAGCTACTAAAAATGACTCTTTTGATGGGAAAACAGTAGTGATTTCTGGGTCTGGTAATGTTGCACAATATGCTTGTGAAAAAGCGACTGAATTAGGAGCTAAGGTAATTACTTTATCTGATTCTGGTGGATATATTTTAGATGAGTCTGGTATAGATGCAGAAAAATTAGCATTTGTAATGGAACTGAAAAATGTTAAAAGAGGAAGGATTAGTGAATACATTAAAAAGTATAGTTCAGCTAAATATTTTGAAGGAAAACGCCCATGGAGTGAAGCTTGTGATATAGCGTTACCGTGTGCAACTCAAAATGAGTTAAATGGAGAAGAAGCCAAAGGTCTAGTTAAAAACGGAGTTAAAGCTGTTGCTGAAGGCGCAAATATGCCAACAACTCCTGAGGCAATTGAAGTTTTACAAGATGCAAAAGTATTATTTGCTCCAGGAAAAGCTTCTAATGCTGGTGGTGTTGCTACATCTGGTTTAGAAATGAGTCAGAATAGTTTACGTTTTAACTGGACTAGAGAAGAGGTAGACACTAAACTGAAACAAATTATGAGTGATATTCATGAATCTTGTGTTGAATATGGTAAGACTAATGATGGTTCTGTAGATTACGTAAAAGGTGCAAATATTGCAGGTTTTGTTAAGGTTGCAGATGCAATGTTAGCGCAAGGAGTTGTCTAGTATTTGTTGATACAATAAAAAATAAAAATCGCCTTTAAGCTAAAAGTTTAAAGGCGATTTCATTTTAGTTAAATTTTCTAAATTTCGTTCAATTTTTTCAAGTATAACTACATCTGGTTTAAAAGAGTCTATTAGATCTTTATCTAAATTATGGCCTTTAATAGAAATAACTTCTTTAAATGTATTGTTTAAAAAAGGAAGTAAATTATCAGTGAAAGAATCCCTATAGATTAATAATTTGCCAATTCCATTAGGATTTTTAAAATGCTTAAAAGTGAAATTGTTTTTAATTGTTTTAATGGCGAATTCTTTTTTTCTTTTAAATACAAGGCTATCTTCTAGTTTATTAGAGAATAACATTCTTGATAAACCTCCATTAAAGTTTTTGTTTTTTGTTATTGTGTAATTGTTTATAGTTTCTACTTTAACTTGTTTTTCATTATTTATTTTTTTCATTATCTCTCTATAACCAATAAAAGCGCCATAAGAATTCCAATGAGAGTCAGTTTTGTAGTATAACTCTACTTTACTTTTTTTACTAATTAGAGACTTATGTAAACTAAAGCAATTAACAC
>NZ_JBELDZ010000001.1:43109-109050 GCF_042094015.1 Aurantibacter sp.
AACACTTGTTTGAGCATTAATTTGTTTAATAAGGTTTGAGGTCTTAGTTTCTTTTTTGTTTAATTGAAACGGTAAATTTTCAGAGTAGATTTGATTTTTATCTGGAGCTATAACAAAATAAAAAGAGATGTCTTTGTTGTCTAAAAATGTTTGTATTTCTTTTAAATTTGAAATTATCTTTTTTTCTTCTTTAGTTGTAAAAGCATCATTTCCAAATGCATTTTTAAAACTGTTTTTATAATTATCTCCAAGATATAACCAACCATTTTTTCCACCTACTACTCGGTTGTGTAGTGCATGTTCTTTAAGTGTGTTGGTCTTGAAATTAAGGTAGTTTTTTAATTGAATATTTTTGAGACCATAGTTTTTATGGTAATACTTTTTTACTTTTTCAAGAGTCAATTTAGGGTCATTTAAGTTAATGCTAAATTGAGGTTTTTCAGAAGTTATAAAAATGAATACATTTGGAATTATTAACATTGTTATGATAATAATTACTGCAAATTTCTTATAAAATGTAAATTTATTCATAATTAAAATCTAAAATAAATAAATGGATTATAGCTTTCCGAGGCTACGTAAAAACTACAAAGAATAAAAAGCAATACTATAATTAATGGTTTTGTTTTCTCTAAAAAAGAACTATGTTTAAATAATGGGATAGATAAAGAAATACCAAAAACCATAGCTATAACGGTTTCTATATTTAAATAATAAAGTAGGAAATCATAATTTGTTGGTTTAGTAAAATCAAATAGATTAATAATATAGTTAAAGGCATCTTTAATACTATCACTTCTAAAAATTATCCAACCTATTAAAACTACAAAAAGACAATAAAAATGAGCAATAAAACTATGTGTATTTTCTAGTTTTTTTGTTAAAAATCGACGTTCAAGTATTATAAAAACACCATGCCATAATCCCCAAATTATAAATGTCCAGTTTGCACCATGCCAAAGCCCAGTTATTAAAAAAACAATAATTAGATTAATATAGTTTTTGTAATTAGAACTCCTGTTTCCTCCAAGTGGAATATATAAGTAATCTTTAAACCATAGAGATAAAGTTATGTGCCAGCGTTTCCAGAATTCTTTAATAGATTTTGAAACATATGGATAATTAAAATTTTCTGGAAAATTGAAACCAAATAATTTTCCAAGTCCAATAGCCATATCTGAGTATCCAGAAAAGTCAAAATATATTTGAATAGAGTATGCAATTATGCCAATCCACGAGATTAAAGCTGAGCTTTCATTTTGTGGTAAATTAAAAATACTATCAGCAATTAATGCACAATTGTTTGCAATTAAAAGCTTTTTGGACAAACCTATGACAAATCGTTCTAATCCAGAGTAGAACATATTACCGTCTACATATCTTTGATTTAATTGATCTTTAATTTCGGAATACCTAACAATTGGTCCAGCAATTAATTGAGGGAAAAAGGAAACGTATGTTAGAAAACTTAAGAAGTTTTTAGAGGCTTTAACCATACCAAAATAAACATCTATTGTATAAGACATTGTTTGAAAAGTAAAAAAACTTATACCTAATGGTAAGACAACCGAGTCGAATTTTGCCGCATCTAGATTTAAAAAAGGTAATGTATCTGATATAGTTAGGTATAAAAAACTAGAATATTTAAAGTATCCTAAAATTGATAAATTAAATATTATAGAAAAATATAAACCTGTTTTTTTGTAATTATTAGAAATTAATAAACCACAAATAAAATCTATAAGAGCTGAGGCTATAATTAATAGAACAAGTTCTTTTTCTCCAAAAGAATAAAATAAAAGACTAAAAAATAATAATAAAATATTTTTCGCCTTTTTTGATACTAAAAAATAGCAAAGTAATGTAATAGGAAGAAATAAATATAGAAATATTGAATCTGTAAAAAGCATGTTTCAACCAAAAATATAGCCAAAAGTACAATAAATAATAGTATTTTTGGTTATTACTTATTCAACATTAGTTTTAGTTTAAATGGTTTTACTAAAGAAAATTTTAGCATTTTTTATATTAATTTCTAGTACGTATATAACGGCTCAGAATTTTGAAGATAGTTGGAAAGGACATTTTTCTTATTTAGACATTAAGACTTTTTCACAATCGGAGACTAAACTCTATGTTTCTGCAGAAAATGCTATATTTTCTTATGATAAATTATCGAACGAAATAACAACTATTTCTACAATTCAAGGATTGTCTGGAGATAATATTACAGCAATAGAATATGTAGAATCAAAAAATAAACTTTATGTTGGTTTTGATACTGGCTTGATTCAGATTTATGACGAAATAAATAATTCAACATTTTCTGTTGTAGATATTCTAGATAAGCCAACAATACTTCCAAACAGAAAAGCTATTAACGACTTTAATTTTGTTTCAGATCGTCTTTATATTTCAGCAGATTTTGGCGTTTCTGTTTTTTTTGTAGACGAAGAAGAATTTGGAGACACTTATTTTATAGGTCCTGGAAACTCTCAAATAACGGTTAACCAAACGACTATTTTTGGCGATTATATTTATGCTGCTACAGAACAAAATTACAGAAGAGGATTATTGTCTAATTCGAATTTAATAGATTCAAATGAGTGGGAAACTGGAAGTTTAGCTGGTAATTGGGTTAATATAGTATCAACTGAAACAGATCTTTTTGCTGTTAATGATAGGCGTGTCTACAGAGTTAATGGCTTAAATACAAATTCTGTATTAACACTTCCAGAAACAATTTTAGATTTAACATCATATCAAAACAGATTAGCCGTAACAACATTTAGACGAGTTAGAAGTTATGCAGAAAACCTTTCTGTAATAGAACAATTTACAGCTGCAAGTTATAATGGTACAAGATTTACAAAAGCTATTTTATCAGATAACGATAAACTGTTTGTTGGTACAGAAAAGCATCCAACAAATGGTAAACCTGGATTTGGTGTTGTTCTATATGATTTAATAGATACAGATAATGTAACTGAAATACATCCTGAATCACCTTTTTTAAATCGTTTTTTTCAAATAGAGGCTAAAGCTGGCCATGTTTGGGGAACACATGGAGGACATTCTATAACTTATGGGTTTTCTGGAGGAATTAGAAGGACTGGTTTAAGTCACTTAATTGATGAAGAATGGAGAAATATACCTTATGATTCCTTGAGGCAGACTTTCACCAACCCTAGGCCCGACTTTCTTGGATATGTAAGTGTAAATCCCACAAACCCAAACAATGCAATGATTAGTTCTTTTTGGTATGGCGTTGTAGAAGTTGAAGGAAATCAAGTTGTTGAAAAATATAATAACCAAAATAGTACTTTAGATCCATTATACGGATCAGTACATTATACTTTGGCTTCTAAATATGATTCAGATGGGACATATTGGGTATTAAATGGAAGGGTTAGTGAAAGTTTAAACTCTTTTCAAAACAATCAATGGTCTAGTGTTAATTTAGATGAAATAATTAATCCGCCTAATAGTAACTTAGGTTTTGGTGAATTGTCTTTTGATGGTAATGGGAATATTTTTATGGCCACTCATGGTTATGGGTTAATAAGTTATAAAGAAGTTAATGGTGAAAAAATATTTAACAACATAAGCGGCATAGAAAATAATATGCCAGACAATTCAATAAAAACAGTTAAAGTAGATCAAAATAATCAAGTTTGGTTTGGAACTGGTAAGGGTTTGCGAGTTGTATATAATTCCGAAGAATTTGCAAGTGGTAATGCTATTGTTGAAGAGATTATTATTTCAGAAAACGGTGAAGCAAGTGAATTATTGTTTTTACAATATGTAACAGATATTGAAGTTGATGGGGCTAATAATAAATGGATTGGAACTCTAGACAATGGATTGTTTTATTTTTCTTCAGACGGACAACAAACTATTTATCATTTCACTAAAGATAATTCACCATTACCAGACAACGATATTTTAGATATTTCTATTGATGAGTTTTCTGGAAGAGTATATATAGCAACAGAAAAAGGACTAGTATCTTTTGGCTCTCAAACCTCTAAGCCTCAAGAGACATTAGAAGAAGCTTATGTGTATCCAAATCCAGTAAGACCAGGTTTTAATATTGTAGATGATAAAGTAAAAATTGTTGGGTTAACAGATAATATGAACATTAAAATTACTGACATTGAAGGTAATTTAGTAACCGAAGCAGAAACTAAAAGAAACGGGAAATTTAAGAATTTTAACCTAGAAGTAGATGGAGGAACTGCTTTATGGAATGGTAAGAATTTAGCTGGTAAGATTGTTGCATCAGGAGTATATGTTGTTTTGTTAAACGATTTAACAACGTTTGAAACTAAAGTGCTTAAAATAATGTTAATTCGTTAATGGTTTTAAGTTTAAACGCCATAGTTTTATCTAAAATTAAGTTTAAAGAAAACGATTTAATAGTTAAAACGTATACCAAACAAAAAGGAGTAATTAGCTATATATTAAAAGGCGTTTTAAGCTCTAAAAAAAATAAAAAAATCGCTTATTTTCAATTATTGTCTCAATTAGAGATAGAAACAAACTTTAAGGCAAACAGAAATCTTCATTATTTAAAGGATTGTAAAAATCATCACTTGTATAGATCTTTACATACAAATATTTATAAAAGCACTATAGCTCTATTTATAGCTGAGATTTTGACATTGGTTTTGAATGAAGAAGAACAAAACGATATGTTATTTAGTTATATAGAATCGTCTTTATTGTGGTTAGATTTAAATACAGAATTAGCAAATTTTCATTTATTGTTTTTAATGAATTTAACTAAATATTTGGGATTCTATCCAGATGATACTAATCAGAATTTTAACTATTTTAATTTGAATGATGGCGAGTTTCAATTGCACAATAGTTCAAATTCTATTTCATTGGAGAATTTAAGTTTGTTTAAAGCCTTTTTAGGCATAAATTTTGATGAGATAAATAAGATAAAAATTAATGCACAACAGCGAACAATTTTTTTAAATACAATTTTAAAGTATTATGAATTTCAATTGTTAGATTTTAGAAAACCTAAATCATTAAAGGTTTTAAATGATGTTTTTAGTTAATTATGATGTATAGATTAATTCTTTTCATACTGTTGTTTGTCTCAAAAACATCTTTTGCTCAGAAAGTTACTGTTTTGGATAGCGAGTTTAAAACTCCAATATCTGGAGTTGCTTTTTTTACAGAAGATAAAAGTATAAGCGAAATAACTAATATTGATGGTGTTGTGAATTTGTCTAATTTTTCGCCTTCAGATATTATTGTAATAAAGCACATTACATACCTTGAGAAAAGTATTATCAAGAAAAATATTACGAATAATGTGGTTTTTTTAACCTCAAATCTTCAAGATTTAGACGAAATAGTTTTGTCAGCTTCAAAATTTTCAGAAAGTAAAATAGATATTCCAAGAAATATTGTTAGTGTAAATGCTAAAACTATTGGGTTTACAAATCCCCAAACTAGTGCAGATGCTTTAGAAAGAACCGGTAGAGTTTATGTTCAGAAAAGTCAACTTGGAGGCGGAAGCCCAATGATTAGAGGTTTTTCTACCAATAGGTTACTATTAACAGTTGATGGTGTTAGAATGAATAATGCCATATTTAGGAATGGTAATATACAGAATGTGATTTCTGTAGACCCATTTACCATACAAAACACAGAAGTGACTTTAGGAGCTGGAACTGTTATTTACGGAAGTGATGCTATTGGTGGTGTTGTTAGTTTTAACACTATTAAACCAAGATTGTCTCATCAAGATAGTTTGCATTTAAATTCTAGTTCTTCAGTTAGATATGCAACTGCTAGTCAAGAACAGACTATTCATACAAATTTGAATTTAGGTATAAAAAAATGGGCTTTTTTAAGCTCGGTTACATTAAATAAATTTGATGATTTACGAATGGGAAAATTTGGTCCAGAGGATTATTTAAGACCAGAATTTATTACAACATCAAATAATACAGATTTAATAATTAATAATCAAAATCCACTTGTCCAAAAAGAATCAGGTTATAGTCAGGCTAACTATATGCAAAAAGTGTTATATCAGCCTACAAACAATTTAGACTTTAACTTAGGTTTGTTTTACACAAAAACTTCTGATGTTCCAAGGTATGATAGATTAATTAGATATAATGACGAAAACACACTAAGATCTGCAGAATGGTTTTATGGACCTCAAAAATGGTTTATGGCTAATTTTCAATTAGATTATAAAAAATCGAGTTCTCTTTTTTATGATAATTTAAAATTAAACATTGCTTATCAAAATTTTAAAGAAAGTAGAATTGATAGAGATTATCAAAGCCTTATAAGATCGACTAGAGAAGAAGTTGTAAATGCATATTCTTTTAATTTTGACTTAGAAAAAATATTCAATAAAAAATCAACCTTATATTATGGTTTAGAATATGTTTATAACAATGTTGGTTCTTCAGCATTCCAAAATAACATTGATTCTGGCGAGGTAGAATCTATAGTAACTCGTTATCCTAACAATTCCTCTTGGCAATCTATGGCTGCTTACTTTAATTATAAATATAAGCCTTTGTACAATATAACACTTCAGTCTGGTTTGCGTTACAACTATGTTAATTCTAAAACTAATTTTGATGAAAACAATGAGTTTTTGAATTTGCCTTTTAGAGTTGCTAGTAATTCAAATAATGCATTAACCGGATCTTTTGGTGTGAGTTGGGTTACAAGTGATTATTTAGAGTGGAAAGCAAATTTTGCAACAGCATTTAGAGCTCCAAATATAGACGATGTTGGTAAAGTTTTTGATTCTGAACCAGGTTCTGTTGTTGTGCCAAATAATAACTTAAAGCCAGAATATGCTTATAATGGTGAACTTGGAATGAATTTAAATTTAAGTGATTTTTTTAAATTAGATATAAGTACTTATTACACTTTACTTGATAATGCTTTGATAAGACGAGATGGAAACTTAAATGGTAATACACAAATTTTATTTAATGGAGAATTAAGTCAAGTGCAATCTATTCAAAACGCATCGAGATCTAAAATTTATGGATTTGAGTTTGGCGCGTTCTTAAAATTCTCAAAATGTTTAGAATTCAAAACGCAATACAATGTTATTGGCGGTTTTGATGAAATAGATAATGTAAAATCTCCATCAAGACATATTGCTCCTAGCTTTGGAAATTCTCATTTAACATGGAAAAACAAAAAAATAAAGTTAGATGCGTTTGTTAATTTTAATGGTGAATTATCTAATAATCAATTGTCAAATTCCGAATTAGATAAAGATTATATTTATGCTTTAGATACTAATAATAAACCTTATTCTCCTTCTTGGTATACGTTTAATATAGCAACGCAATACCAAATCAATTCTAATACAATTTTAACTACTAGCTTAGAAAATATATCTGACCAACGCTATAAGACCTATTCTTCTGGAATTGCTGCACCAGGTAGGAATTTAATTGTAGCTTTAAAGTATACATTATAACAATAGGTTCTAAGTGTTATTTTGAAATAAATATGGAAGATTGATTGATGCTTCGAGATACAAAAAAAGACACCTTATAATTGGTGTCTTTCTTATGAGATTATATCTGTTTTAAAGAGTAATTCCGATTACCTTTTAATTATCTTTTTAGTTGTTGTTTTATTATTACTTAACTTTATTTGAACTAAGTACATAGCGCTACTAAAATCGCTAATGTTTAGATTAAATGTATCTGAATTAATACTGTCTTTGTTGAATAATAATTTACCTAACGTATCAAAAATAGTCATAGATTCTATTTTTAAATCACTATTAGTGTTGGTTGATAAGATATTGTTGTTAGTTTCAAATACAGTTAAGTTTCCGGTTGGCGTTTCAGTAATAGTATCAATAGGGTTGTCTTGTGGTGATTTAAATACAATTTCAAATCTATCCGTAAATTCTCCAGTTTCAGATGTAAACGCATAGTCTTCATCTTTTAAATTTAGTATTTGATTTGTGTATTTGTCTTTAATGTAAATGTTTGTTGTATTTAAAAAATCTCCTTGAAATTTATCTAGAGAAAATTTATAAATTGTTGGAGCGTCTATTGTACTTCTATATCCAAGATTAACAACTTCATCCAGAGTTAGAGTTTCTGGGTTTCTACCTTGAATTAAAAATTTATCAGCTAATTCGTTTTCGTTAGATGTAGAATATAAAGCCATACTTGCCATTACAATACTGTGTCTTTTGGCATCGAAATAACTTCCATCATTACCATTAGTCGCGCCATCAACATAACTCACTAAAATCTGATTGTATAGACCAAAATCGTTAGATAGATTTAACCAGAATTTATTTGGTACGCTTTCTGAATTATTTCTAAAAAACTGATCATTATCTCCAGTTTCTCTCATACTATTTGTAAAAGTTACATTTCCACTGGTACTTGCAGGAGTATTAGAGTAAGTTACTAGAAAACTTTGACAAGAAGGTATAAAGCGATTAGGAATATCTAAAGCGTCAACAACATTATCTCCGTTATTATCTCCTCCAGCAGCTTCACCAGATCCATTAATAGCAGCATAATCGTTAACATCGAAGTTTAAAACGTAATTTCCATTAACTGTGGCAGATGGAGGTAACGAGTGTGACCAAATATATACAGCTCCTTCTATTCTTCCTGAAGCATTTAAATCAAATCTATTTTCGGTTAAAAATGCATCTACATTTATTGCACTTGGGTAAGGGTTTCCAACTAAATTCCAATTAGTGTCATTTAATTCAGCGTCATTTCTATAAACAGGAGTTGTTATAGTTCCAGTATTTAAATCATCTTTAAATTCGTGAGCATATGTTCCTTGTCCACTAAAAGTTCCAGGAGATAAAGTTGCAACAAATCCCATACCTGGAGCCATAATCATTCCGTTTCCTCCAGCTTGCCATGCGTTAGCATTATCATCTACATTATCAATTCCAGCTCCGGCAGTTTGTGTATTATCGTTGTTAGTTTCATAAAATGAATCTTGGTAGTTTTGTGCTTTTAGCCAAAATCGTCTATATATACTTGAAAGCGGTAAGGCTTCAGATAGAGTTGCTGATTGAACAGGAGAACTCCAGAAAGTATATTCGTACCAAGCACTAGTTGGTGCAGTACTTTTTTCTACTATAGTCGGGTTAGCAGCAGCACTACCGGAGTCTGTATAAGTACCAGCATCATCAACTTGTACAACACTACCAAAATCGTTTACAATAAGTTGTCCGTTGTTTACAATATCATTGGTGATTTGAATATAAGAATTATTTGCAACTGTTAAAATATAACTTGAATTAATAACTAAGCTGCATGCAACTATACTTCCGTTAGTTACTGTATTGTAATTAGCATCTAAAATGGCAAGAATGCTATTAGTTGGGGTTCCATTATCCCAAGTGAAACCATCCCAAGTTGTGCTATCACTTTTTAATTGACTTGCATCAGAAGCAGATGAACACGTTCCATCTTCAGTTACTAGACAATAAAACTGATATCCCGAATAAGCAGAAACGGAACCAGTTAATTGTAAGTTTATAGATGTTTCTCCAGAAACAGTAACTAGAGGTAAATTTGTAGAGTTTGCAATTGTCCAGGTAGAAGATGAACCATCATTAAAATACCATTGGTATGACAATGTTCCAGAGTTACCTGCTATAGCTGTTATAGAAAAATTTGCAGAGGTAGAACATGTATTCACATCTGCTGGCTGTAGAGTAACATTTGGAAATGTTGAGGAGCCATCGTAAGTTTCTATGTCTGTATAATTATCATCACAAGAATCATAGTCTATAATTGTCCAGTCTGAGGAATTAAATGTCGTGTTTGGTGCTGTGGCAGTAGATTTTCTTTGAAAATCATATCCTTCTCCTCCTAAGCCTAAAGCATTAATCCATGTGCTACCATCACAGATTCCCCAAACATCAATAATTATTGTGTTTTTTAATAAACTTATGCAATCATTGTTGTTGACACCTGAAAATACTTCTGTTTGGTCAGCATAAGACCCATCTGCACCTGGTACAGCAGCACATCCAGCTCCAACACTAGTTGCAAAAATAAAGGAGTCACCACTATTTAAAACTCCTGTAAGTGCTAAATCGGTTTCTAAACCACCATTGTTTTTAAATCTTAAAGCATAATTGTTTGCTGCTAAATCTATTGAAGCTCCAGTTCCATTATATATTTCAATATAACTTAGAGATCCAGAAGAAGCATCAGTTACTTCGGAAATAAATATATCGGTAAAACTTGGCCCACTTGTACATGAGCCACTTTCTGTTAAAACGGTAAATGCGCTAGAACTATTTAAGGCACATCCGCTTTCTGTTAAAGTAATTACATTTGTTGATGCTCCTGTAGGAATTTCAGCAATAATAGTGGTTGCTGTTTGAGATATAATTGTTGCAGATTCTGAGCCAATATCTACAGTAGTTCCTGCGGTAAAACCAGTTCCATTTATAGTTATTTCAGTTCCACTTGGTCCAGAAATTGGAGCAAAAGCAGTTATGGTTTGTGTTGAAGTACAAGCTGTGCCGCAATTAACCTCAATATCGTCTAATCGCCATGGGGAAGTTGTCGATGATACTTTTTTAAACTGAATCCAAACATTAGCATTTGTTGTATAAGCAGATAAATTTACAGTATATTGACTGTATGAGTCGGAAGGAACATTACTATGATTGAAAACTTCAACTGTTGTAAAAGGACCTGTTTGGCTCGTAGTTGATATATTTATGTTTAATGTTTTTCCGCTTGTATTGCCTGTTCTTCCTAAATAAAAAGTTAGATTCGTAGGATATGTAACTTCAGATGTAGTTAAACTTCCATTATTGGAATTAAAAATAGAAGCTGCAGGTGCAGAGTTATAGTCTGTAGCAGAAGTACTTCGATTTACTCCAGTTGCTAACCAACCAGTTGGTTGAAATGTTGTATCTGTAAAATCTTCAGCTAAACAAGGTCCTGTTAATGTGGTTTCATTATTTATTAATGGACTTGTTGTATTATATGTATTTCCACCAATACAATTTGTGTTATTATAGGTAAATACAAAATAGTAATACGTCGTTGTAGAGCTTAGACCTGATGCTGTAAAGCTTGTTGTTGCTCCACTCTGTATTACCGTTCCTCCTCCTAAACTATCTCCTGGGTTATATGTTATTCCGTCAATAGGAGTAGAACTTAATGATGGAGATGTACTTTGTATTATTAAATAATTATCTGCTGTTGTTGCAGTAAAACTTCCATCTATACTAGAACTAGTAATTGTGCCAAAAACTAAATTGGTAGCTTGATTAGTTGGTGCAATACAAGGCGTTGTTCCTTCCCCAATAATATCAAATAAGTAAGGAGATTCATCTGAATCTGTATTATCTATGCTTACTGTAGCTGTTCTTGTTCCAACGGCTAATGGGTTAAAAGTAATATCGAACGAGGTATTTAAACCAACTCCAATAGTTGTAATAATTGGTTGAGTTACCGTAAAGTCTCCCGGATTAGCACCAATTATATCAACAATAGGAGAGCCATTTAAAAGCAAAGGCATTGTTCCGTTATTTTCAATAACAAAAGAATAAACTTGAGATCCAGAAGCGACATCTTGTTGTCCGAAATCTGTAAAATCTCCTGTTTGAGGTGTTGTGTCGTTGTTAGCTATATCTAGCGTGTTACCAGTAATATTAATTTCTGGTTCTGGTGTAACAATAACGTAATCGGTTATTTCAAAATCATCTATAGATAATCTTTCTTCGTCTGTAATCGAAATGACTTGAATTAAAATATCATCTCCATTATAATTTACTGTTTGCGAAAACTGCATATATGTTGTAGATGTAACATTTACTACACTGCCAATATTTATCCAGTTTGAGCCGTTATCTGTACTGTATTGAACTTGAAAAGAAACATTACTGCCATCCGCATCCCAATGTCTATACCAAAAAGAAATATCTCCAATTCCGTTATCTTTACCATTACCATCTAATCCAAGATATCTTAAGAATTCATTAGCGCCACTATCGTCATTAAATCTTACACTTTTAGACCCTGTTCTTGATGGACTGCCTAATAAAGAGTTGTTATTTGACCATTGTCCAGATGCAAGAGTTGTGGTTACTGTTGCTCCATAAGATGCATCTACCCAACTTTCGAAAGACTCAGTAACTTGACCGTAACTAATAAATGTAAATAATATTAAAAAGCAGAATATTCTTAATTTCATAGTTTTCTTTGTTAAAATAACAGCATGTAAATATAGAAATAATATATTAGTTAATATTAACTAAAAGTTAACTTTAATGGGTTCATAATTAAATAGTTATTAACAATAACTTTTCGTCGATTATTGTTACTTTTGATAGATATGCAAATTAAAAAAAATAAATCTTTTACTTTAGAAGAGGCTAAACGTAAGTTAGAGCATTATTGTGCCTACCAAGAACGTTGTCATAAAGAAGTTACTTCTAAATTAAGAGAATTAAACATGATACCTTCAGCAATTGATGTTATTGTAGTGCATTTAATAAGTCATAAATTTTTAGACGAAACTCGTTTTGCAGAAACTTTTGCAAGGGGGAAATTTAGAATTAAGAAGTGGGGAAAGCAACGAATTATTCGTGAGCTTAAATTTAAACAGATTTCTGTTTACAATATAAAAAAGGGTTTAGCCCAAATATCTGATGAAGATTATTATAATACGTTTGATGAATTGGCATCTAAAAAATCAGAAACAATAACAGAATCAAATGTTTATAAAAAACGAAAAAAATTAGCAGACTACCTTTTGTATAGAGGTTGGGAATCGGTTATGGTATACAGTAAGGTAAAGGAATTATTCCCTTAAAACATAAAACAAGATTATTTAGTTTTTAATGCTTTTTTGTTTTTCCATTCTATCCATTTTTGACCTTTTAATGTTCTCATTAAATTATCAAAATTTCGCATAACAAACAGATTATAAATAGCTTTTGTAAAATTCTTTGGACTTCTGTATAAAGTCCTTAAACTCATGGAAAAACCTGGTGTAATATATTTCATGTAATGCCAATAACCTTCTGGTATATATAATATTTCACCATGATTTAATTCTGTTCTATATCCTTCGGCTAATTTTAAATTTGGCCATTTATTTAAGTTAGGGTTTGAAAAATCAATATCTTCTCTTGTAATCAAAGAAAAAGGAACTTTGTATAAATGCTTATTTTGCTTTTGATCAAATAGGATAACTTCTTTTTTTCCTTCAAAATGAAAATGAAAAATATTAGCTAAATCAATGTCATAATGCATAAATGTGTGCGATTCTTTTCCTCCAAAAAACAACATTGGTAAATTTTTCATTAAGCGTAAACCAAAATCTGGAAGCATATAATCCTTTTGAAGAACAGGTACTTCTTTTAAAATGTTCCAAAGAAAAACTCTAAATTTTGTTGGTTTATTTTTAAGTAGATCAATATAATCTGCCATTTTCATTTCTGCATGTGGCTGATTAAAACCATCTTTATGATGTACAGGTCTGTCGTCGTAGAGTGGAACTGTTTTCTCTCCTGCAACTTTTTTTATATAATCTAAATTCCACTTTGTGTACGCAGGCCAGTCTTCAATAAAACACTCTATTACCACAGGTTTTTGTGATTTAAAATAGGTCTTAATAAAGTCTTGCTTTGTAATCGTTTTTACACGAGGAATATGTTCAAGATTTAAACTCAAAAAATAGTTGTTTCAATTATAAATGTACTAAAATGCAAAAAAGCAGCTATTGATATATTTGTAAATTAATAGCTGCTTTTAATATATGTTTTAAAAACTTTACTTTAAAACTTTACCTTTTTGTTTAGCTTCTTCGTTTCGTTCAATTTTATGATCAGGTCGAGTCCATCTAGGTTTTTCGCCTAAAGCTTCAAATTTAGAATCTGCAGCATCAACAGTTTGTGGTTGTACCTTTTTGGTAAATGGTTTTTGAGGAATCATTCCTAATTTCTCAAACATTTTCATATCCTCATTTACATCTGGATTTGGCGTAGTCAATAATTTATCTCCTGCAAAAATAGAATTTGCCCCAGCAAAGAAACACATTGCTTGTCCTTCTCTACTCATTTGAGTTCTTCCAGCGCTTAAACGCACTTGTGTTTCTGGTAATACAATTCTTGTTGTTGCAACCATTCTAATCATATCCCATATTTCTACAGGTTTTTGATCTTCTAATGGTGTTCCTTCTACAGCAACTAAAGCGTTTATTGGTGTAGATTCTGGTTGTGGGTTTAAAGTAGATAACGCTACTAACATTCCAGCTCTATCTGCAATGTTTTCTCCCATTCCAATAATTCCACCAGAGCAAACTGTCACGTTTGTTTTACGAACATTATCTATAGTATCTAATCGATCCTGATAACCTCTTGTGGAAATAACTTCTTTGTAGTATTCTTCGGACGAATCTAAATTATGATTGTAAGCATATAAACCAGCTTCAGCTAAACGCTGTGCCTGGTTTTCTGTTACCATACCTAAAGTACAGCAAACTTCCATATCTAATTTATTTATGGTGCGTACCATATCTAAAACTTGGTCAAATTCTGGTCCATCTTTTACGTTTCTCCAGGCTGCACCCATACATACACGAGAACTTCCGCCAGATTTTGCACGTAAAGCTTGAGCTTTTACCTGCTGTACAGTCATTAAATCGTTACCTTCAACATCTGTATGATAACGAGCTGCTTGTGGACAATACCCGCAATCTTCAGAACAACCACCGGTTTTTATAGATAATAAAGTAGACACTTGCACCACGTTTGGGTCGTGTTGTTGTCTATGAATTGTTGCTGCTTCATATAATAACTCCATCATTGGTTTATTATAAATAGCAAGAATTTCTTCCTTGGTCCAATTATGTCTTACTTCACTCATTGTGCTAAAATATTTTGAACAAAAATAGTAATATAGATTTGTTTTTATGTTGAAATATATCCAAAATATGGCTTTTTTTAAGCTGCGGAAATTATTTTTTTATGATAACACTTACTGCATTTCCTCCAAATCCAACTGCATTAATCATTATAGAATTGATTGATTTTGGTTGGTTCTGTTTAAAAAAAGGAACATTAAAAACTGTTTGTTCTTGAAGCATTAAGATGGCCATTTCTATGCTCAATACACCTGAGGCACCTAAACTATGTCCTATTTTCCATTTGTTATTAGTTAAAAAAGGAAGTGTTTTAAAGGTGTTTTTTATGGCGTTATATTCTGCTTTATCACCTTTTATAGTTCCTGGTGTATGCGTTACAATTACGTCTACAGTTTCTATATTAGCTTGATTTAAAGCCATTTTCATAGATTTTTTAAAACAATCTCCGGCACTTGAAAGTGATACGTGATGCTGTAAAATTTCTGTAGCATAACCAATACCAGCTATTTGAGCTAATCGATTAGGTTTATGTCCAGATTCTAAGCACAAACTTGCTGAAGCTTCACTTAAAATCATACTATTTTTTGTCTTATTAAAATCTAATGCTTTACACGGATATTCTGTTTCTGTGTTCGATGCATAAATTTTCAAAGCCTGCATTTGTGCTATGGTAAAAGGTGTAAGTGGTGCTTCTGTTCCACCTATTAAAAATTGATCAGCCAAGCCTGACTTTAACCAAACCATACCATTTAATAATGCGTGTAATGCTGTTGAGCAGGTTATAGAATGCGATATTTCTGGTCCAGAAGTTTGCAAATCATGAGCAACCCATGAAGATATGTTTCCTAAAGTTGTGGTTGGAGATGCTAAAATTTCAGCTTTATTGTTTTTTAAAAATGCTTCGTGATGATTCTCAAATAAAGCGGTTGCACCACGAGAAGAACCAATGTTTACTCCAAAATTAGAACCTGTTGACCAATTAGCTTCTTTAATAGCGTTTCTAGAGCTTAAAATAGAGAATAAAACCGAATTGTCTAAAGGCTTGTATTTAATGTTTTCTGTTTTTAAAGCTTTAATTTTTTCTAAGCTTCCTTTGTTTAATTGTGCAACCCAAGTGTTATCCTTCGTAGAAAAATAATGATTAGTATTTAAGTAGGCTTTCAATATATCATCTCGATTATCGCCTAATGGCGAAACCGAAGCTAATCCTGTTATTGAAATTGGAGTTTGTTGCATAACTTTTTATAAGATCTCAAAATTAAAGAATCTCTAACGCTTCTTCTATTGTTGAGTATATTTTTTCTAATTCTTTTTTAGAAATAGTATAAGGCGCTAAAATATAAATGGTTGAACCAAGCGGACGTAAAAACACGCCTTTACTCATAAAAAACTGAAATAACTTATCGCGTAAATTCCCGTAGCGTTGCATTTTAATGTTTAAATCTAATGCAAAAATAATTCCTGTCTGTCTAATAGATGCTACTTTACTGTGCGATTTTATATGTTCGCCAAATGTTTTATGAGAAGCTGTTATGGTTGAAATATTCGTCTGAATTTCTTTAGAAGTTAACAATTCTATACCTGCTAAAGCTGCTGTACATGCTAATGGGTTTCCAGAATAGGTATGTCCGTGAAATAAGCCTTTTTCAATATCATCACTATAAAAAGCATCATAAATTTTTTGAGAACAACTTGTAATTGCCATTGGCAATAAACCTGCAGTTAAAGCTTTGCTTAAGCACATTACGTCTGGTTTTGTTTCTAATTGCTCTGATGTAAAATGAGTTCCTGTTTTTCCAAAACCAGTCATAACTTCGTCTGCAACCGTAATTATGTTGTGTTTTTTACAGAATTGTAAGATTAATTCTAAACCTGCTTTGTTGTGCATTTTCATTGCTGCAGCACCTTGAACTAACGGTTCGTAAACAAAACCTGATACTTTATTATTTTTTACAATTTCTTCTAATTGTGCTAAAATGGCTTCGTGATTTTCGCCATTTGGTGTTGGAATACGTTTTACGTCTAATAATAAATCCTCAAAAGGTCCATTGTAAACAGATAATCCAGAAACACTCATAGCTCCAAATGTGTCTCCGTGGAATCCATCTTCAAAAGCGACTAATGTATTGCGTTTTTCACCTTGATTAAAATGATATTGTAATGCCATTTTAATTCCAATTTCTACAGACGAAGATCCATTATCATTAAAAAATAATTTCTCTTGGTTTTCTGGAAGAATACTAATTAGTGCTTCAGATAATTTTACAGCAGGTTCATGTGTAAATCCACTAAAAACAACTTGATCTAATTGTTGCATTTGTTTGTAAACACGACTGGTAATATAATCGTTACAATGTCCGTACATACAAGTGTACCAAGACGCAATTGCATCTATGTATGTGTTTCCATCTTCATCTGTTAAAGTACAGTTTTTAGCTTTGGTTATAGCAATCGCTTCAGGATGTAGTTTATGCTGTGTTAATGGATGCCAAATATGTTTTTTATCGCGTTCTTTTAGTGTCATTACAATTTACCTTTAAATAATTCCGCGTATTCTTTTATTACATTCTTATCAAAATAAGGTTCTTCGTTTATGCGACCAATATATTCCGTTTTACTCATTTTTAAAATAATATCTTCTGTTGTTTTGTGCTCGTTCCCACTAAATATTAGTTTTGTTTTAAACCCTTTTTGTTCTAATAAATTAAGGGTTAAAAGTGTATGATTTATACTTCCTAAGTAATGTCTAGAAACTACAATAATTTCAGCGTGTTTAGAAATAATATCTAAAATGGTTTCTGTGTTATTTAATGGAACTAATAATCCGCCTGCGCCTTCAATAACCAAATTGTTTTTCGTTTTTGGCGCTTTTATTTTTGAGGTGTCAATTTTAACACCATCAATTTCTGCAGATGCGTGCGGACTCATTGGCGTTTTTAGAGCGTAGCTATTTTTATGAAACACAGAAGTTGTATTAGAAATTAATTGTTTCACTTTTTTAGTGTCACAATTATCTAATTCTCCAGATTGTATAGGTTTCCAATAGTCAGCTTTTAAAGCTTCTACAGCAATTGCAGAAGCTACGGTTTTACCAACTTCGGTAGAAATTCCTGTTATAAAATAAGTTTTCATTCTAAATTAAAATTTGTGTTACAAGCTTCGCATTTGTATTCGTATTTTGTGTAAAATGGTAATAATCTCAAAAAGATACTTGTTAAAAATGCTAAAAGCGATTTAATACTATTTATGGTTGAAAATAACTGAACGCTTTCGTTATTACAATTTGGACAGTTTATAGTTTTTCCTTCATTTGTTAAAGAGTATTTAGAAATGCTTTCTAGAATAGACTTTGCTTTTTCGGCTTGTTCTTGTGGTACTTTTATTTTTACGCCACCAATGGCTTGACTAACTAATGGATCTGTATCTATAGTGAATTCATCAGACAAAAAAACCGCAATTCCATCTGCTTCTAAGCGACCTTTTATAATCTGAGCTTCGCTTGAATAATTAAAACGAGCAATTGTTGTAAAGGTATTACTCATAATTACAATAGGTTTTTTAAAAGTTGAAGTAAATCTGTTATCTCCTTATTTGTATTATAATTATGTAAGCAAAAACGAAGTCTTTCTAGGTCTTTTGGAACTGTAGGACTTAAAATTGCTTTGACATTAAAACCATTGTCTTGAAGTTTTTGCGCAGCTTTTTTAACATTATCATTTCCTTTTATAATAATACATTGAATTGCAGAATCACTTTCTATAAATAGGTTTTGAAGTTGGAAACGTTTCTTTTCAGAATTAAAAAAGGAAATATTATTTTTAAGCTGAGTAATAGTTTTTGTGATTTCTAATTCCTGGTAAGCTATGTAAATTGTAGCTATAGAATGTGGTGGCAGTGCTGTTGTATAAATTAAAGATTTTGAAAAATTAACTAAGTAATTAATTAAATCTGTACAACCTAAAATTGCTGCACCGTGACAACCTAATGCTTTTCCAAAGGTTATAATTCTGGCAAAAACAGCTTTTGAATTTGTGCTATTTATTAAGCCGCAACCATTAATTCCAAATACGCCAAAAGCGTGAGCTTCGTCTATAATTAATCTTGCGCTATGTTGTTTAGATGCTTGAATTAATTTTTCTATATCTGGAGAATCTCCATCCATAGAAAAAACAGATTCGGTTATAATATAAATAGTTGTGTTTTTATCTGATTTTGATAATTTCTCATTTAAATCATCAATGGAATTATGTTTAAACTTAAAAGCTTTTGCGTTAGATAATATAATAGCTTCTCTAATTGATGCGTGACAAAATTCATCATAAAAAATAATGTCATTTCGCTGACAAATAGAGGCAATTAATCCAATATTAGCATTGTAGCCGGAATTGTAGATTAAAGCTTTTTCTACAGAATGAAATTTGGCAATATAATCTTCGGTTAAATCATAGAGTGTATGATTCCCAGAAATTAATCTAGAACCTGTAGCGCCATTATTTTTAAGATTTTTAGTTTCTAAAAACTTTAACGTGTTATTGAAGATGGTTGTGTTTTTAGCGAAACCAATATAATCGTTAGAAGAAAAATCTATTAAATGAGATGTTTGTTCAATACTTCTTAGACTATGGTCTGAAATCCGCTGGTTTAATTTGTTTAAAGATTTTTTATCTAAGTGTTGCATAATTGTATTGAAATACAAATATATTAAAGACTAATTTGAAACAACGCTAAAACAAAAAAAGACTACCATTTAAATGATAGTCTTTTTATATGTTAATTTATGTGAAAAATTATTCCACTTCTTTTATTAAATGGATATAGACAGGAAAGTGATCTGAAAATCCATCTGTAAAACTACCATTAGCGAAACTACGTAAAGGATAACCTTTCCAGCGTCCTTTTTTATTAACTAAATAATTTTTATTAAAAATTCCTGCTTTATAGAATTGGAAAGATTTGTAATCTTTTTCTACAAAAGGTTGTGTCATCATAATTTGATCAAACAAACTCCAGCTATCTCTGTATGCATTAGAACCAAGTCCCTTTTTAAAGAAATCTATCATTGGATTATAAATACCTTTAAACTTTACATTTTCAATTTTACGCTCTGCTTTTAAAACATCTTTAACACTAGCATTATTAGGATTATCATTTAAATCTCCCATAGTAATAATTTTAGCATAAGGATTTATAGCTTGTAAAGAGTCTATTAAGCGTTTGTTTAGTTTTGCGGCAGCAACTCTTTTAGATCTACTTCTTGCTTCTCCACCACGTCTCGATGGCCAGTGATTAACAATAAAATGCATTTCTTCTCCATCTAGCTTTCCAGAAACTAATAATTGATCACGTGTATAAATACGTTCTCTAGATTGATCATCATATAACATTAATGTATGTGTGCTATGAGATGTAGGTTGGAATAGGCGTTTTTGATATAATAAACCTACATCAATACCTCTTCGATCAGGAGAATCATAATGTATAATGCCATAATCTTTGTTTAAAAGTAAAGAGTCATTCACAACATCTTCTAGAACTTCTACGTTTTCAATTTCCACAACACCAATTACAGCAGGCGTATTGTTAGACATATCTTTTCCGATGTCTGATAAAACGCGTGCCATATTTTTTACTTTTTTCTTATAAATTTCCGAACGATTTGTATTTAGTTCCATCATTGGGCTAGCTTCATCGTTTTTCTCAGGATCATTTATGGTGTCAAATAAATTTTCAAGATTATAAAACGCAACTGTGTGCAATTTAAATTTCTTTTTTTCCTGTGCATGCATAGTAAATATCCCAGTAATACTAAGGATTAAGCATAATTTTACTAAATGTTTCATTAAATGTTAGTGTTATGTTAATGTTATGTTATTTACAAATTGTTTGCCAAAAGTAGTTATTAATTATAAATAATGTAAATTTGTGCCGCTTTAGTAACAATTATTTAATAATTGAAATGAAAAGTAAAAAATAGATTAACTCGTAAAAATTAAATTTTAAGATTAACAAAAAATGAAAAAAATTCTAACAACGTTTTTGTTTGGAATATTCTCAATGTCTGTAGCATTAGCTCAACAAACTATTGTAAAAGGTAGTGTTGTAGATGGAGTTACAGGAGAACCACTTGAAAACGTAATCGTAAAAATTGAAGAAACTAAACAAGAAACTACAACGAATGGTTTAGGTGAGTTTGTTTTTACTCCAACACCAGAATTAGGCGAACAAACTTTAGTTCTTTCTAAAGATGGTTATGTTGCAAAACGCTATCCAATTGTTGTGAATGAAGGCAAAGAGTTAAATATTACAGATATGTCTTTAGATATAGACATTAGTGATCAACAAGACTTATTTACCGTAACGCTTTCGGAAGAAGACTTAAATGATGATGATAGTGGTTCAGATAATATATCTGGTTTACTGTCTTCTTCAATGGACGTTTTTCAAAGAACTGCTGCTTTTGAATTTAGTTCTTCTTTCTTTAGAGTAAGAGGATTAGATTCTGATAACGCAACTGTTATGATTAATGGTATTGAAATGAATAAATTTGACACAGGAAGACCACAATGGGGAAATTGGGGAGGATTAAATGATGTTGTTCGTAATCAAGAACTGGCTACAAACCTTCATGCTTCAGCTTATACTTTTGGTGGTGTTTTAGGATCTACAAATATTTCTACAAGAGCTTCTGCTTACAGAGAAGGAGGACAAATAACATACTCTTCTTCAAACAGAAGTTATTCAAATAGATTAATGGCTAAATATTCTTCTGGTTTAATGGAAGATGGTTGGGCTTATACTATTATGGCTGGAAGGCGTTGGGGAGACGAAGGTTTTCAAGACGCGACTTTGTATGATGCTAATTCATTTTTTGCGTCTATAGAGAAAAAAATTAATGATAAACATAGCCTTAATTTCACCTCAATTTACGCACCTAATAGAAGAGGTAAATCGTCTCCGCTTACGCAAGAGGTTGCTGATTTAAAAGGTATTAAGTATAATGAATATTGGGGAGATTTAGACGGTAAGAAGAAAAACTCTCGTGTTAAAGAAGTTGAAGAGCCAATTTTGCAATTAAGTCATTATTGGGATATCAACTCTAAAACCAGTTTAAATACAACTTTAGGGTATCAATTTGGTAAGGTAGGGAATAGTCGTTTAGATTTTCCTGGAGGAGCAAACCCTAGTCCAGCATACTACCAAAACCTACCAAGCTATCACCTGTCTCAAATAGATGATGATGGACCAAATTATGCTGCTGCTTATTTAGCAGAGCAAGAATTCATTAATAATGGTCAGATTAATTGGAATGATCTTTTTCAAGCTAATATTAATGACAATAATGACGTTAATGGGAATCCATCAGCTGCATATTTATTATATGAAGACAGAACGGATGACAAAACATTATCTTTTAACTCGGTTTTTTCTACAGAAATTAACGAGAACATATTATTAAATGCTGGTTTGAATTATAGAAAATTAAAATCTGAGAATTTTGCAGAAGTTATAGATTTGTTAGGAAGTAATGTAGGAGTAGCTAATGTAGATGCATTTAGTCAAGTAGATTTCGATTTACTTAACCCAGGACAAATAGCAAATGAAGGAGATAAGTTTAGATATAATTTTAATTTATATGCCGAGGAAATAGGTGGTTTTGCTCAAGCACAATTTAAGTATAATAAATTTGACTTTTTTCTTGCAGGTAATATTACAAAAACACAATATCAAAGAGAAGGTTTATTTAAAAATGGAAACCAACAATTTGATATTGTTGACGAAACTACTGGTCTAGTTACTGGAACTTTAGATAACTCATCGGGAAAAGGAAAGAAACTAGATTTCACTGGATTTGGTGCTAAAGCTGGATTTACTTATAAAGTTTCTGGAAAGCATTTATTCGATGTAAATGGTGGTTATGTTGCACAAGCACCTAATCTAAGAAATACATATACAAACTCTAGAGAGAGCCAAGATTATGTTGGTGTTACTAGAGGAGAAAATTTTGAAGGTGTTGAATTAACAGAGGAAAAAATTAAATCTTTTGACGCAAGTTATATTTTTAGATCTTCAATTGTTAAAGCACGCTTAACAGGTTTTTATACTAAAATAGAAGATGCTAACGAAGTATCATTCTTCTTCACGCAAAGTGCTTCTACAGCAGGTTTTATTCAAGAAACACTTGCGGGTGTAGATAAAAGACATATTGGAGCAGAGTTAGGTATAGAAGCACAAGTTACTCCAACCATTAAATTAAAAGGAGCTGCTTCAGTTGGTCAATATACTTATGATAATAATCCGTTTGTGTATTTAACATCAACTTCAGAAGATTTTAATGATAGAGCAGATGCTGGTAGTGCTGTAAATGAAATTTATCAAACATCTATTAAAAACTATAAAGTTGCAGGTGGACCACAGCGAGCTTATTCAGTTGGTTTTGAATACAGAGACCCAAAATATTGGTGGTTTGGAGCAACAGCAAACTTTTTCTCTAACACCTATGTAGACATTAGCCCATTAGCACGTTCAGAATATTTCACTCAAGACCCAATAGATGGTGTTACATACAGTGATTATGATGCTGATATAGCTAGAGAATTATTACGTCAAGAAAAAATTGAAGACTATATGGTAATCAATTTAGTTGGTGGAAAATCTTGGAAAGTTGGAGATAAATACATTGGATTTTTTGCAAGTATAGGAAATGTATTAGATCAGCAATATAAAACTGGTGGTTTTGAACAAGGTAGAAAGTCAACATACACAGACTTGCTAGAAGATAACTCTACGCCTTCAAGAGTCTTTGCTCCAAAGTATTTCTTTGGAAGAGGAGCAAATTATTTCTTAAATTGCTACGTAAGATTTTAAATAACAAAAAAGAAAAATTATATTTATAAACGATTTTTTAAAGAGGTTTATCCTTTTAAGAAATTTTAAAAAAAAGTATTATGATTAAAACAAACAAAATTTTAGCACTTGGATTCGGAATTGTTTCTATGCTATTCATAAACTCATGTGTTGAGGACGACGATTACACAACACCAAACTTAACTATTGCACCAGTAGATGTATCTTCTCTTGGTTTAGAAACATCATTTTCTAATATAATTGCTCGTTATAACACAGCAGTTGTAAATGGAGAACAAGTAGGTGTTTTTTCTGTTGAAAACGATGGTCCATTATATGCTGTAGGTTATGTGGTTTCTGATGATGGATCTGGGAATTTTTATGAAGAAATTGTTATTCAAAATTCTATAGATGGGACTGATCCTTCAGGAGATGTAAGAAGAGGTTTGAAAATCGATATAAATGCTAACGACTTAGGAGGAATTTATAACTTTGGACGTAAAGTTTATATTAAATTAAATGGTTTAGCAATATCTGAAGATAATGGTGTTTATGTTTTAGGTAAATCTGAAGGAAATAGTTTAGAACAAATTGAAGAATCTTTAGTTTCTGACTTTATAATTAGAGACCCAGAGACAGTTGTTATAGAGCCTAAAATGGTTGCAATTGAAGACTTAACTGATTTAGATGAAAGTACATATATCCAATTAAGTAATTCTCAAATAGTGAAAGCACAAAAAGACTTAACTTATGCTGGAGAAGCTACAGATGAATTTGATGGGTTTAGAACAATAACTAACTGTGATACTAATGCATCATTATTATTACAAACTAGTACGTTTGCAGATTTTAACGGAGCGCAATTACCGTCGGGAAAAGGGACAATTTCTGGAGTTTATACTAGAGATTTTGGAGACGATTTTAGTGTGTTAATAGTAAATGCAGTTACAGATATTGATTTTAATGACCCAAATAGATGTGATCCAGTTGTTTTAGAATGTACTGGTGTTAGTGGTGGAGGATCTACTCTTTATTCTGAAAACTTTGAAGGATTTGGTGGTTATGCAGCTGAAGGTTGGACAATGACAAATGTAGATGGCGGAAGCGTTGATTGGTTTATAAGTTCTTTTAGTGGTAACAATTATTCTAGAATTTCAGCTTTTAGCTCAGGTGAAAGTGCAGCTGAGGTTTGGTTAGTAACTCCAGATATTGATATGGATACGACTACAGGAGAAGAGTTAAGTTTTGATTTAGAAGCAGCTTTTGCTAATGGAATTATAATTTCTGTTTATGCATCAACTGATTTCTCAGGAGATGTTACTACTGCAACTTGGACGCAATTAGATGCAAATATTCAAGCTGGTCCTTCAAGTGGATTTGGTGGTTTTGAAACTATTGATCCAATAAACATATCTTGTTTGGATGGTTCTGTAAACTTTGCATTTGTTTATACTGGTTCAGACCCTAGTGCTACAACTAGATATCATTTAGATAATTTAGTTATAACAGGTAACTAAAAAATAAAATAATTTTAAAAACCCGCTAGTTTATTCTAGCGGGTTTTTTATTTTTAGCCTATGACAATTTTCAATCAATTATATCTTTTTGTATTTAATAAATACAAACCAAAATATAAACTCAAGGCTAATAGCATTGCCCTAATTTATATATCTATTTTACAAATAAGTTTAGTGTTTTTAGCAGGTACATTTGTTGCTGCATTTTCAAATCAAATGAATTTAGATTTAATGTCTCAATCAAAAGCAATTACCTTTTTTGTAATTATAGCAATAGTCATTCATTTCTCAAATTGGATGAGTTATAGTGGTCAATCTAGAAAGGTTATGAACGCTAAATACAATAAAAGTAAAAAAATAGAACAAAATGTTATATTGGTTTTTTGTTTACCAATATTAGCTTTTTTATTGGGCTCGTTATTTCTTCAGAGTCTATAGTTTTATGAATAATACTTTTTAATGTGTTTTTAATCGACACAAAGAAACACTTAGTCTATTATAATATTAAAACATTATGTTGATTTTTAAATATTATTACTTTAGATAAATTAAATTTAACACAATTATAAAAAAATGAAGAATTTTACATTTTTGTGCGTACTCTTTTTAGGGATAATTAGTGGTTTTTCGCAAACAAATTTTAATGTTGATTGTAGTGCTGGTACACAAGTATTTAATTATTGTTATACAAGTAATAGTACCGAAACAGTAACTTTTACTTCAACTACAGGATTCCCACTTCAATTAGTATTTGATGCTGGTTCTGTTGAGGCAGGATGGGATACTATAATTATTAATGATTCTGATGGAAGTGATTTGTCTGGTTTAATTGATGGAGATTTAACAGGTTTATCTTTTACTTCTTCAGGAGATTCAATTTCTTTTACTTTTGATTCTGATGGCTCTGTATCTTGTGATTCAGGTAGTGAAACCGAAATTGAGGTATCCGTAAATTGTTTAACGTGTCAGCCACCAATTGCTACTTTTACAGCTGTTGATGATTGTTCAAATCCAGATGCGCCAGTTTTTTATGTTGAAGTTGATTTAACAGATATAGGGTCTGCTTCTTTTATACAAATTGTAGATAATCAAGGTAGTCCAGGACAATTGCCTACAGCTCCAGGGTTATTTAATTTTGGACCATATGCATTTGATTTAGATGTAGTAATAGAAATAAGTACTGATGATATAAACTGTATAGTAACAAGTGATGTTTTGAAATCTACCTGTCCTATACCACCAAACGAATGTTCTATGATATTTGCTGGTCCAGACGCTACTTTTGATTGTAATAATAATTCAGTTGATTTAACAGCTTCTTTTCAAGTAACGGGTCAAGATTTTAATGTATACGAAATTAATGCCTTATCGACTTGTCCAACTCCTCCAACAACAGGTGGAACTCCAACCAGTTTGGATATTGATGATACTTGGTCTGAGGTAGTTGATTTAGAATTCGATTTTTGTTTTTTTGGTGGCGTATATAACCAAATAGTAATTGGTTCTAATGGTGTTGCTTCTTTTGATACATCATTAGCTGGTGGCTATAATGATTGGGGTTTTTCAGATCCTTTACCAAATAACACAGATGCTGCTTTGTCAGAACCTAATATTTTTGCTGGATTACATGATATTGATCCTTCAGTGTGTGGAGATGTTAATTATTCTGTTTTAGGTACTGCTCCTAGTAGACAATTTCTAATTAATTTTTCTGAAGTATGTCAATTTAGTTGTAATGATTTACAATCTACAATGCAAATTATTTTATATGAAAGCTCAAATAATATTGATATAAACATCTTTGAAAAACCTTCTTGTTTAGGATGGAATGGTGGTAGAGCAGTTATTGGTGTTCAAAACCCAGCTTCAGACATTGCATTTACGCCTCCAGGTAGAAACACTGGTGTTTGGGATGTGGACCCAAGTGCTCCAGAATCTTACCGTTTTTCACCTGGTGTAAGTACTACTCCAGATTATGTTTTTGAATGGTATGACAATGGAATATTTATTGGTAATACAGAAACAATAACAGTAAATCCAACAGAAGCTACATCTTATACAGCTTCTATAACATATTCTCAATGTACTGGTGGGAATGTTACTGTTACAGATACTGTAACTATATCACCTGATCCATTAATTAGTGATGATTCTAGTTTCACTATTACACCAAATTGTGATGGAGCAACAGTTGTTATAGACGGTGATACTGGTGGCTTTTTTGCCTTTAATCCTGTGCCAACCGATGGAGCGGTAATTGACTCTTTAACCGGTGAGGTTACAAATGGAGTCTCTGGAACATCTTATACTATAGAATATGCAGTTAATCCTACAGATATTTGTGGATCAACAACTACGCAAACATTTACGGTTTTTGGAGCAGTTAATTTACAGACACCAATAAATGGACTACAAGTTTGTAGTGTAGGTAACATTTTAGATTTTGATTTAACTATATTAGAAGTAGAAATTTTAGGGTCTTTAACAGGTATTACATTAACGTATTATAATTCATTATCAAATGCAGAGACTGAAACTTCTCCAATTGCATTACCTACAAATTACCAAACAAATACCGCGGAAACAATCTACGTTAGAGGTGAAGATAATATTACTGGATGTTTTTCTACAACACAATTTGATGTTTCTAGTTTTATAACTCCTACAAGTTCATTTGACTTATCTCAATCTTATGAGGTTTGTCCAAATGCTACCAATCCAATTACAATTACTGCAATTGCCGAAAATTATAATTTGTCTGAAGTAGATATAAAATGGTATTTTGAAGGTTCTGAGATTATTGGTCAATCAGGTTTAGATTTACCAACGGTTTTAGAAGCAGGTAATTATGAAATTGAAGTTACTAATTTAACAACTAGTTGTTCTTCAATAGAAGCTATTACTGTTGTCGAATTGGTTAATTGTGTTTTCCCACAAGGTATTTCTCCTAATAACGATGGTTTAAATGATAATTTCGACCTATCTAGTTTTGATGTTCAGTCTTTAGAGATTTTCAATAGAAATGGAACACAGGTTTATATTAAAAGTGATGGTTACACAGATCAATGGTATGGACAATCTAAAAATGGAGACGAATTACCTGTAGGGACATATTACTTTATTGCTAAATATGTAGATGGTAATACTAAGGCTTCTTGGGTTTATATCAATAGATAAGATTAATAAAAACAAAAGAATAAATACAATTAACACAGATGAAAAAACTACAATTAGTTATCATTTTATTATTGGCAGGATTGGCAGTGCAAGCACAACAAGATCCGCAATACACGCAATATATGTATAATATGAATATTGTAAATCCCGCTTATGCTGGATCTACAGGAACCACTTCTATTGGAGCATTATACAGAAGTCAATGGGTCGGTTTAGAAGGTGCGCCAAGTACAGGTACATTATCTATACATTCTCCAGTAGGAGAACGCGTAGGTTTGGGGTTATCATTTATTAGTGATGAAATAGGACCGGTAGAAGAAACTAACGCATATATAGATTTCTCATACACAATACCAACAAGCGAATCAACAAAACTAGCTTTTGGATTAAAAGCAGGAGCTACATTTCATAAAATAGGCTTGCAAGGTTTAGATGTTGTAGACTCTGGTGATGTTTTTTTCTCACAAAATGTAGATGAAGTTACACCAAACATTGGAGCAGGAGTTTATTTTTATAAGCCAAACAAGTACTATATTTCAGCCTCAATACCTAATATTTTAAACTCAGTGCATTTAGATGCAAACGGAACTAAAATAGGAAGTGAAACTAATCATTTATTTGGTGCAGCAGGATATGTTTTTGACTTGTCAGAAAACTTTAAATTAAAGCCGCATACAATGGCTAAATTTGCGTTTGATGCGCCATTAAGTTTTGATGTGAATTTGAATTTATTTATGTATGATCTAGTAGAAGTTGGTGCAGGATATAGACTAGATGATTCTTTTAGTGGAATGATTAATTTTATGGTGTCACCAAGTTTAAGAATAGGATACGCTTATGATGCAATTCAATCCGATTTAAACATTGTAACGAGTTCATCTCACGAGATATTTATCAATTTTGATATTAATATCCCAAGTAAAGTTTCACGTTCACCACGTTATTTTTAATTAACAAAAAGTAACAAAGTATAAATCTAAAGAAAACATCAGATGAAGAATATAAAAATCACCATCATAGCTTTATTGTTAGTTGGTTTTAGCGGAATAGCACAAAACAAAAACACAGAAAAAGCAGATAATTTATTTAAGAAGTTACAGTATGTAGATGCAATAAGCGCCTACAATAAGCTAGTTGAAAAAGGAGAAGCAGACACTTATGTATACGGAAGGTTAGCTGAAGCTAATTTTAATGTTTACAATACGGAAGAAGCAGAACGTTGGTATTCAAAAGCATTAACAGATAGTAATGATTCAGAGATGATTTATAATTATGCTCAAATGCTAAAAGCAAACGGAAAACAAGACGCTTCTAACGCACAAATGCAAAAGTTCGCAGATATAAGTCCAAAAGACGATAGAGCAATAGCGTTTAAGGAAAATAACGATTATTTACCTAAGTTATTAAAAGCAAAGCCACAATACGATTTAGAAAGCGCATCTTTTAATTCTGAATTTTCAGATTTTGGAGGAACAGTAAATAACGAGATGTTATACTTTGCATCAGCAAGAAATACATCTAGAAAAACTTACAAAAGAACAGAAGAGTCTTTTTTAGATGTATACCAAGTTTCAACAACTGGTGAAGGTGAAGCCGGAACAGTAAATGGAGCTGTAAACACAAAACACCATGAAGGATTAGTAACATTTAGTCCAGATGGAGAAACAATGTATTTTTCAAGAGAAAGCTTTTATGAAGGTGAGTCAGAGAAATTAGAAGGCGATAAAACAAAATTTAGTGTTCACTATTTATATAAAGTTACAAAAAACGGAGATAGCTGGAATAAAGCCGAAGAATTACCATTTAATAACAACACATACTCTTTAAGAGATCCAAGTTTAAGTTCAGATGGTACGATCTTATATTTTGCGTCTAATATGCCAAACGGATTTGGAATGTATGATTTATATAAAATAAGTGTAAATACAGACGGAACTTTTGGAGAACCAGAAAATTTAGGAGAAAAAGTAAATACAGCAGGAAATGAAGGTTTCCCATATATGAGTTCTAATAATACACTCTATTTTTCATCTACAGGACATTTAGGATTAGGTGGATTAGATGTATTCGAATTTAAAGATGGCGCAATTAAAAATTTAGGTCAACCTATAAATTCTGTAGCAGATGATTTAGCATTTACTATAAATGAAGAATCTGAGGAAGGTTTTGTATCATCTAATCGTGAAGGAGGAAAAGGAAACGACGATATTTATAAAATAGCACGTATTAAACCTTGTTATACAGAGGTATTTGCAACTGTTGTAGATAAAGAAACTAATAATCCTATATCAGGAGCAGATATTGTAATAACAGATGCAGAAGGAAATGTAGTATTAAAAGAAACTACTAAAGAAGATGGAACAGTTACTTACAAAACATTCTGTGAAACTGATTTAACTTTGTCAGCAGCAAAAACAGATTACGAAAGTAATACTATGTCTTATGTAACAACAAAAGAATCTGAAGATAAAGTACAAGTTACATTACAACCAATAGAGAAGTTAATTATTGAAGACGAAGTGGTTTTAAATCCTATTTTATTCGATTTTGATAAATCTAACATACATGAACAAGCTGCATTTGAATTAGATAAATTAGTTGCAATTATGACTAAATACCCTGATATGGTTATTTTTGCAAAATCTCATACGGATTACAAAGGTAAAGATGCTTATAACATGAAGTTGTCTGAACGTAGAGCACAGAGTACTGTTCAATATGTAATATCTAAAGGAATTGCTAAAGAACGTATTACAGGACAAGGATTTGGAGAAACAGAACCAAAGGTTGACTGCGGTAGAAAATGTACAGATGAAGAACGACAAACTAATCGTCGTTCAGAATTTAAGATAGTAAGTGGCGGACCTCAAAAATAAGTACTTCCTATATAAAACAAAAAAAGCTCAAAACATCTGTTTTGGGCTTTTTTTGTTTAGTAAATAGATCGGTAAAATTAAATATAAAAGTAAAATTTTAGAGATTTCTACTTTTCCAGTTTTAATTGAATACGTTTACGAGTTACATCTACTTCTAAAACATTAACTATAATTTGCTGATGTAAACTAACGTGTTCATTCACATCTTTTACAAAACTATCCGATAAATTTGATACGTGAATTAAGCCGCTTTCTTTAATTCCAATATCTACAAAACAACCAAAAGCGGTTATATTATTAACAATTCCTGGTAATAATTGACCAGAAGATACATCGTTTATAGTTTTAATATTCTGATTAAAAGTGAAGACTTTAGCTTGTTCTCTAATATCTAATCCAGGTTTTTTTAATTCCGAAATAATATCTTCTAAAGTTAAAATACCAACATCTTCTGAGATGTAATTTTTTAGAATAATTTTATCTAAAGCTTCCGGATTTCCAATTAATTCTTCAATTGATATTTTGACATCTTTTGCCATTTGCTTTATTAAAGCATAACGTTCTGGATGAACAGATGAATCGTCTAAAGGATTTTTGGCTTTTTTAATTCGTAAAAAACCAGCGCTTTGCTCGAATGCTTTTCTGCCTAAACGAGCTACTTTTTTTATGTCTGCCCTACTTTTAAATCCGCCAATTTCTGTTCTGTAATTGCAAATGTTCTCAGCTAATTTTGGCCCAATTCCAGACACGTAACTTAATAGACTTTTACTTGCGGTATTAATATTTACACCAACAGAATTTACACAATTTTCAACGACTAAGTCTAATTGTCTCTGTAGTTTGTTTTGGTCTACATCATGTTGGTATTGTCCAACACCAATAGATTTAGCATCTATTTTAACCAATTCTGCTAATGGATCTTGTAAACGTCTTCCAATAGAAACAGATCCACGAACTGTTACATCGTAATCTGGAAATTCTTCTCGAGCAGTTTTACTTGCTGAATAAATACTTGCGCCAGCTTCGCTAACTACAAAAACTTGTATGTCGTTTTTAAAATGTATTTTTTTAATTAATGCTTCGGTTTCTCTAGAAGCAGTTCCATTTCCAATAGCTATAGCATCTATTTTATAAGCTTCTGCAAGATTACTTATTTTTTTTATTGCACTAATACTATCATTTTGTGGTGCGTGCGGATAAATAGTTTCGTTGTGTTTTAGATCGCCTTTTTCGTCTAAACAAACCAATTTACAACCGCTTTTAAATCCAGGATCTAAAGCTAATACACGTTTTTCTCCTAAAGGCGATCCTAATAGTAATTGCTTTAGGTTTTTAGCAAAAATGCTAATAGCAGCTTCATCTGCTTTGTCTTTAGAATTCTGTAACGCTTCATTACTTAAAGACGGAAATAATAAACGCTTAAAAGCATCTTTAATAGCTAGTTCTATTTGTTCTGCACAAGCATTATTAGATTTTATGATGCGTTGTTCAATTTTACTTAAAGCAAAGTCTTTGTCAACTTCAATTTTCAATTTTATAAATCCTTCATTTTCGGCTCTTAAAATGGCTAATAATCTATGCGATGGAATACGTTGTAAAGATTCAGACCAATCAAAATAGTTGCGAAATTTCTGTGCAGAATCTTCCTCTTTTTTAGATTTAACCACTTTGGTAACAATTTGCGCATGCCTTTCTATTTGTCCACGTAAGCCATTTCTAATGTCTGTACGTTCGTTAATCCATTCAGTAATAATATGTCTTGCGCCTTCTAAAGCATCTTCTAGAGAATTTACATTGTCTTTAACGTATTTGTAAGCAATGCTTTCAATATTGTTAGCGTTTTGGCTCATTATAATTTTAGCCAAAGGTTCTAATCCTTTTTTTCGAGCGGTTTCTGCTTTTGTTTTTCTGCTTTTTTTATAGGGTAAATAAAAATCTTCAAGTGTTGTAATGTCTTTACAATCTTCAACTTTATTACTAAGTTCTATTGTTAAAACTTCTTGTTCTTGTAACGCTTTTAATATGGCTTTTTTTCTTTTTTGTAAGGCTTCAAATAGGTCTTTGTATTTAACAATATCACCAATTTCAACTTCATCTAAATTACCTGTAGTTTCTTTTCTATATCTAGATATAAACGGAATAGTGCAATCTTCGTTTAATAATTTAATAGTGTTTTTTACTGAAGATTCCGAAATCTGTGTTTGCGATATAATGTATTGTAATTCTTGCTGCATCCTATTTATTTTAAAAAACGAGTAATTTTATAATCTTTTTTAACGTTATAGTTATCCCTAATCTATGAATTTAAAATAAAGACTTATGAAAATGACCTACTTTGTTTTTTTGCCTTTAATGATTTGTAATATATCATTTTCTCAAGAAATATTTGATCAAAATAATTTAAAAAATGATAGTTTAAGTGTTAGTAACTTAAAAGGTAAATCTACTTTATTTAAAAGTTATCCAAATCCTGTAGAAACCTATTTGTACGTTATTGGAAATGTGCGTTTACAATCTGTAGAATTTATAAACTCATTTGGAAAAACAACACTTTTTATTAAAGTAAATAAAGCCATAAACAGATTAGATGTTTCGGAATTAAAAAAAGGAGTGTATTTAATGAAAGTTATTAATGAGACTGATGTAGTAGAAGTGAAGCGAATTGTTAAATTGTGATGTAGTTTTAAAATAAAAAGACCTTAAAATTAATTAAGGTCTTTGAGTATAGTGTTTTTTAATTTTCTAACTAATAGGTAATCCATTCATAACACCAGTTTTATCTGGGTTAACAAAAACTAAATCGCCTTCTGCGTTTTCGGTCATTAAAATCATTCCTTCACTTTCTACGCCACGTAAAGCTCTTGGCGCTAAGTTGACTAAAACAGTAACTTGTTTTCCAATAATGTCTTCTGGTTTAAAACTTTCTGCTATTCCGGAAACTATGGTTCTAATGTCGATTCCTGTATCTACTTTTAAAACTAATAATTTTTTAGCTTTTGGCATTTTTTCGGCTTCAATAATAGTTCCAACACGTAAGTCTAATTTTGTAAAATCATCAAAAGCAATCGTCTCTTTTTGAGGTTCTGCTTTTTTGTTAGCTGCTTCGTTAGCTTTTTTACTAGCTTCTAATTTATTTAATTGTAGTTGAATTTGCTCGTCTTCAATTTTAGCAAATAATAACTCACCTTTTCCAATAGTATGATTAGCTGGCAATAATACATCTTGAGTTAAAATTTCATTCCAAGTTATTTCTTTATCAAGTGTTGAGTGACAAAGAATGTTTTTTAATTTAGTAGAAGTAAACGGTAAAAATGGCTCACAAAGTGTTGCTAAACCAGATGCTATTTGTAAAGCAACAAACATGATAGTTTTTGTTCTTTCTTCGTCTACTTTAATTAATTTCCAAGGTTCTTCGTCTGCTAAATACTTGTTTCCAAGTCTAGCAACATTCATTAACTCTTTACTTGCTTCTCTAAAACGGTAACGTTCTAAAGAGCTTTCTATAACAGATGGATATGCTTTTAAAGTGTTTAATGTTTCTGTGTCTATATCAGAAAATTCATTTGGTTCAGGAACAACACCATTATAATATTTATTAGTTAAAACAACCACACGATTAATAAAATTCCCAAAAATGGCTACTAATTCGTTGTTGTTTCTTGCCTGGAAATCTTTCCAAGTAAAATCATTATCCTTACTTTCTGGAGCGTTTGCGGTTAATGTATAACGTAAAACATCTTGCTGGTTTGGAAAATCCTGTAAATAATCTGGTAGCCAAACAGCCCAATTTTTAGAGGTCGATAGTTTCTGACCTTCAAGATTTAAAAACTCATTTGCAGGTACATTATCTGGTAAGATATAAGAACCTTCTGCTTTTAACATAGCAGGAAAAATAATACAGTGAAACACAATATTGTCTTTTCCAATAAAGTGAACCAATTTAGTGTCGTCTTTTTTCCAGTAGTCTTCCCAGTTTTTGCCTTCTTGTTTTGCCCATTCTTTGGTTGCAGAGATGTAGCCAATTGGCGCATCAAACCAAACGTAAAGTACTTTTCCTTCGCCGCCAGGAACTGGTACAGGAATTCCCCAATCTAAATCTCTAGTTACAGCTCTAGGACGTAATCCATCGTCTATCCAAGATTTACATTGACCGTAAACATTAGGTTTCCAATCTTTTTTATGATCTTTTAAAATCCATTCTTTTAAAAACGCTTCATGCTTATCTAAAGGTAAAAACCAGTGTTTTGTTTCTTTTAAACTTGGTACGTTTCCAGTTATTGCCGATTTAGGATTAATTAAATCTGTAGCATTATGGCTTGTTCCACATTTTTCACATTGGTCGCCATAACTTTCCTCGTTACCACATTTTGGACATGTTCCAATAATAAAACGATCTGCTAAAAACTGATTAGCTTCAGCATCATATAATTGTTCTGTGGTTTCTTCAATAAATTCACCTTTATTGTATAATTCGTTGAAAAATTCAGTTGCAGTTTCGTGGTGTATTTTAGAAGATGTACGTGAGTAATTATCTAAAGAAATTCCAAAATCCACAAAAGAATCTTTAATGATTTTATGGTATTTATCTACAATGTCTTGAGGCGAAACACCTTCGTTTTTAGCTTTAATTGTAATTGGTACACCATGCTCATCACTACCACAAATAAAAGCGACATCGTTTCCAGTTAAACGTTTGTAACGTGCATAAATATCTGCAGGTACGTAAACACCAGCTAAATGTCCAATGTGGATTGGTCCGTTTGTGTAAGGTAATGCGGCTGTAATGGTGTATTTTTTTGGTGTACTCATAATTTTGAAAACTGTGTCAGATCTGCGCAGTCGAGACCTTGATTTTAATCTCTCGAGAACTGCGTTTGTATCTTCAATCAAAATATATTTTTGATTTCAATAATGCTCGAGAAGATGAAAAATTATCTATTTAAGCCACAAAAGTAAGCATTTTACTACCGATTTAGAAAAAAAATGTACATTTACATTATGAGTAAAAAAGCCTTAATTGTAAGTTGTTTGTGCGTGTTTTTTTTCTTCGGAAGTTTCTCTGTAAATGCACAGCAATTAGCTAAAAATTTAAATTCTAAAGCATTGATACAACCACCATTTTTAAAAGCAGGCGATACAGTTGCTATTGTTGCTCCAGCAGGAATTCTAAAAAATAGAACTCAAGAAATTAGAGATGCAGTTAGCTTATTAAAAAAATGGGGACTTAATGCTGTAGTTGGAAAAAATGTATTTAATAATGGTGGACATTTTGCAGGAACAGATGAAGAACGTTGCGAAGATTTTCAATCTGCTTTAGATAATCCTAATATTAAAGCAATTTGGTCTGCTCGTGGCGGTTATGGTTCTGTTAGAGTTTTAGATTTGTTAGATTATACACAATTTAAAAATAGTCCAAAATGGATTATTGGTTATTCTGATATTACCGCTTTTCATAATCAAATGAATGTGTTAGGATTCCAATCTATACACGCAATTATGTGTACAAGTGTTACAGACGAATTAAAAGAGAATCCAGAATCGGTAACAACATTTAAGAAATCCTTATTTGGCGAAAATTTAAGTTACACTTTAGAATCGTCAAAATATAATAGAATAGGCGAAGTTAAAGGACAATTAGTTGGTGGAAATTTAGCCATTTTAACAAGTATGCTAGGTTCTAAAACTAGTTTAGCCACGAAAGGAAAGATTCTTTTTATTGAAGAAATTGGTGAATATGCTTATAGTATTGATCGTATGCTGCAAAGTTTAAAACGCGCTGGTTATTTTAAAGATTGCGCAGGTTTAATTATTGGCGATATGAGTAAGGTGAAGAAAAACACTACTAAGTTTGGTAAACCAGTACAGCAAATTATTTTAGATGTCGTTGCAGATTATAACTTCCCCGTAGCTTTTAATATGAAAGCAGGACACGAACCTGATAATCGTGCTTTAATTTTTGGTGCTGAAATTGAATTGAAGGTTAGTAGTTCTGGATCTAAAGTCATTTTTGAATAATAATTAAAACTCTAGCAGGATAAGATTCCTGCCTGCCCATGAATTATGGCAAAACACAACGAATTAGGTAAACAAGGCGAAAAATTAGCAATCGATTTTTTAATTAAAAACGGTTATACTATTAGAGAACGCAATTACCGATTTAATAAAGCTGAAGTTGATATTATTGCCAGTAAAAAAGAAGTTCTAGCGATTGTAGAGGTTAAAACGCGTTCTACAAATGTATTTGGAAATCCAGAAGATTTTGTAAAACCAAAACAAATTCAGAATTTAGTTAAAGCTGTTAACGAATATGTTATTGAAAACGACTTAGATCTCGAAGTTAGATTTGATATTATTGCAATAACAAAATCTAATGTAGGTTTTGACATTGAGCATTTAGAAAATGCTTTTTATCATTTTTAGTTTAGGTTGTTATCAAAAAAAAGAGCCTTAATTGTAAAAATTAAGGCTCTTGATTATATCTGATATCTAGTCTAGCATAGGTTCATTTCCTAAATTTTCAAATTCTAATTTTTTGGTATCTCTTTGAGCGTTTCTTTTTAACCACATTTTTAATCTTACAGATAAGTAAAATAATGCTGGTACTACAATTAGTGTCAAAAATGTAGCAATAAATAACCCGTAAATTACTGTCCATGCTAATGGACCCCAGAAAATAACATTATCTCCTCCAAAATAAATTTTAGGATCGAATGAACTAAATAATGAAAAGAAATCTATATTTAAACCAATAGCTAAAGGAATTAAACCTAAAATGGTTGTAATTGCTGTTAGTAAAACAGGTCGTAAACGTGCTTTTCCAGATTGAATAATTTGAGCCAATAATTCGTCTTTTGGTAAAAAAGTGTTTTCAGATAAACCTAAGGTATTTTTTCTTCGATCTATTAATAATTGTGCATAATCTAATAATACCACACCATTATTAACTACAATTCCGGCGAGTGATATGATTCCCATCATTGTCATCATAATAACAAATGGCGCTCCTGAAATTACAATTCCACCAAATACACCTATTAGACTAAGAAATATGGCAATCATAATAATTGTAGGTTTTGAAATTGAATTAAATTGAAAAATTAAAATTAAGAAAATCAATCCTAAACCTGTGAAAAATGCTCCCATTAAGAATTCCATTTGTTTATTTTGTTCTTCTATTTGACCTGTGTAATTAAATTTTACACCTTTAGGTAAATCTCCAAACTCAGCCATTTCTTTTTCAATCTGTGCTACAGCAGCAGCAGCATCTGTATATCCTGGTGCTAGAGCAGAATAAACTGCAACAACACGTTTTCCTTCTTTGTGCTTAATAGCACTAAATCCGGAGTTGTTTTTTTGCGACGCTACAGAAGACACAGGAATTTCTTTTACTTGACCAGAAGCCATATCTCTAAAGGTTATTTTTTGATTAAAAATAGCACTTTTGTTATAGCGATTCTCTTCGTTAAAACGAACATAGATGTCAAAATCATCGCCATTTTCTTTATAAATCCCTGCTTTTGCTCCAAAGATAGAGTTACGTAATTGTTGTCCTACTTGGCCAGTACTTACGCCTAGTTCTCCTGCTTTTTTTCTGTCTACTACAACTTGCATTGCAGGCTTATCTTTATTTACATCAATCTTTAATTCATCTATAGCGGCAATATTTTTGCTATTAATAAACTCGCGCATTTCCTCAGCAAGATTAATTAACTCATTATAATCTTCACCTTGAATTTCAATATTAATTGGTGCTCCAGCTGGCGGACCATTAGCGTCTTTCTCTACAGAAATTAAAACACCAGGATAGATTCCTACTAAAGCTTCTTGAACCTTTTGTCTTAAAACTTCAGAGTCCTTTCCATTTCTGAATTTATACTCGCGCATTGAAGCGGTAATTTTTCCTTTATGAGGCATTTCGGCAGCAGAACCACCATCGGTTTGAGGATTTCCTGCGCCTTCACCAACTTGAGAAACAGCACTTTCTACTAAGAAATTTTCGCCATCTTTAATATATTCAGAACTATTGATAACACTATAAACTTTTGTTTCAATTTCTTTTGTAATTGAATTCGTTTTTTCAATATCTGTTCCTTGCGGATATTCGATATAAACTATGATTTGATTTGGCTTGTTATCTGGGAAAAATTCAATTTTGGTTCGCTCCTCATTACAAGAAATAACAAAAGCTATCATTGTGAAAATTAATAAAATAAAAGACCCAAAACTTAAACCAAACGGACGATAACCACGTAGAGCAATTTTTAAAACACGTTCGTAAAAATTTTCTAGACTCACTAAAGTTTTTGTTTGGAAACGATTTGCCATTTTACGAATAACTAATCTATAAACCCATAACATAATAGCTGTAAAAATCATTATAGATCCTAAACCTCTATAAGCTCCACCAAATAACATAATTAGTAATCCAATCCCTCCAACAATTGAAGAAATTGTAATAATTTGTTTTAGTGGCATATCTTTATCTTCAGTAGTCATAAACTGAGAAACTAAAACTGAGTTAAAGAATATTGCTACAAATAGAGAAGAACCTAAAACGACAGATAATGTAATTGGAAAATACACCATAAATTCCCCCATTACACCTGGCCACATACCTAAAGGGATAAAAGCAGCTACAGTTGTTGCGGTAGAAATAATAATTGGAAATGCAATTTCTCCAATTCCTTTTTTAGCAGCATCAATTCTACTTAAGCCTTCTTCTTCCATTAAACGGTAGACATTTTCCACGACTACAATTCCATTATCTACCAACATTCCTAATCCCATAATTAATCCAAATAGAATCATTGTATTCATAGTATAACCCAAATAGTTTAAAATCATTAAAGACATAAACATAGACATAGGTATTGCAAAACCTACAAACAGAGCATTTTTGAACCCTAAAAAGAACATTAAAACAGTTACAACTAATATAATTCCAAAGATGATATTATTAACCAAATCATCTACTTGTCCTATGGTTTTTGAGGATTGATCGTTTGCTATGGTTACTTTTAGGTTAGATGGGAATACGTTTGCTTTAGCATTCGCAACAATTTCTTGTACTTGCTCTGCTGCTGCAACCATATTCTTTCCAGCTCGTTTTTTTACATCAAGCATTACTACAGCTTCTCCAAACTCTCGAGCAAATGTAGTTATGTCTTTTTCTGAAAATGTAATGTTGGCAACATCTTTTAAGTAGATAGAATTTCCTTTTTCAGATTTAACGACAAAATTATTAAGGTCTTCAGGGCTATCTATTTCACCTATAATTCTAATGGTTCTTCTTTGTCCACTTGATATAAAATTACCAGCAGACATTGTCATGTTACCACGACTTATAGTATTAATAATATCATCAAAACTTACCTTAGAAGCCATCATTTTATAGATATCTACAGCAACTTCAACTTCTTTTTCTTGAGCACCACGAATATCTACTTTCTTGATTTCGTCTAAGTCTTCAATACCATCTTCTAAATATTCTCCAAATTCTTTTAATTTGGATATTGGATAATCTCCAGAAATATTAATATTAAGAATTGGCATTTCTTCAGACATACTCAACTCAAAAACATTAGGTTCTACTTTTGCCCCATTAAAAGTTGGCCAATCTTCGCTAGAAGTTTCGCTATCAATTTCGTCTTTTACTTTTGTTTTAGCTTGGTCGATACTTAAACTCTCATCAAACTCTACAATAATCATAGAGTAATCTTCTTGTGATGTAGATGTTATTTTAACCTTACCAGTAATTGTTTTTAATTTATCTTCTAAAGGCTTGGTTATTAGCTTTTCAATATCTTCTGCTGTATTTCCAGGAAATAAAGAACTAATATAAATTTTAGTTTCTTTAATCTCTGGAAAACTTTCTCTTGGCATACTAAAATAGGCAGATGAACCTAAAATTAGTATTAAAGAAATCATCATATAAATAGTCGTCTTGTTGCGAATTGCCCAAGATGATAGGAAAAAATCTTTGTCGGTATTTTTTTGTTTTTTATTAGTCATTTTCTTTAAATGTTTATTGGTCTATGTGCTGATTTGCTCGTTTGATATTTTCAATTAAACATATCATCATATAAACATTTTAACTTATTTCATCACTCTAACTACTTGTCCGTCTTTTACACTACGAGCACCTTCGTTTATAATCTCATCATTATCATTTAAACCAGAAATTACTTCTATTACATCGCCTTGAGTTTCTCCAGTTGTTATAATAACCTGTTTAGCTGTCGCCTTACCGTTAGCTTTATCTTTTAAAATATAAATATATTGTTCTCCAGAAGCATTTTCTGAAATAATACTTTGTGGAATTAATAAAGCTGAATTATTAGAGTAATCGTTAATTTTAAGTTTAGCTGTTAAATTTGGCTTTATTATATTTTTAGTTTTTGGCAAACCAATTTCTACTTTAAAAGTTCTGTTTGCAGGGTTAATAAAGCTTCCTGTTTGCCTTACTTTAGTGTCTACTTTTTCCCCTAAAACAGGAAATTCTACTTCTACTTTAGAATCTTTAGATACTTGTTTTAAATAGCGTTCTGGAACATCTACCTCAATATACATATCGCTTAAATTTACTAATCTAATAATTTGAGATTGTCCTGCAGCAACTACATTTCCTTGTTCTGTAATTACATCGTCTACCACTCCAGAAAACGGTGCTGTAATTCTAGTTTTAGCTAATTGACGATTAATTTGATTTAACAATTCTTGTTGTGATTGGTAATTAGATTTAGTTTGAAGAAACTGAATTTCGCTACCAATTTTTTGATCCCATAAACGTTTTTGACGTTCGTAAGTGGTTTTTGCTAAATCTGTTTGTATTTGTAATTGTGCGCGTTGTTGTGCTAATCCTCCATCGTCTACAGTAGCTAATAATTGTCCTTTAGAAACCTTTTGCCCTTCCAAAACTAAAACTTGTGTTAAGATCCCAGGCATTTCTGGTGTTAATACTAAATTTTGTTTAGTTGTAACGTTTCCTTGTAACTCTAAAAAATGATTAAACGCTTCTTTTTTAGTTATAAATGAAGTGATTAAAGGCACATTTTTATCAGGATTTAATTCTGAAAGTTTTGTGTCTATTTGTTTTATTTGCTGAGCCAAGATTTGTTGTTGAGCCACTAAGTCTATTCTTTTAGCGTTAATTTGCTCTGTCTCACCAGAACTTAAAATACTTTCTAAGGATGTAGTGTTTTCTTTATTTTCACAAGATAAAAGCATTATGCTTAAAAATGTTATTGATAATATAGATTTCATAAATATTGTTTTAAAAAGTTGTGGTTTGGTTTGTGATTGTATCTAATTTTGCTTTTGCATTTAATACATTAAGCATAGCTTGTAAATAGTCTTGTTGTGAACTGTAAAGTTGTGTTTGAGCTTGTCTTAAATCGAAACTTGTAGAAACGCCTTCAAAAAATTTCGTCTGATTTTTAGCTTCTATACGTTTTGCTAAAGTTAGATTCTCTGTTTTGTTTTTAAAATCTTCTACAGCAAATTCATAATCTGATTTTGCGGATGCTAATTGTAACTTTATGCGTTGTTCTGTTTCTGTTACATTAAGTTCTGCTTTTTCAAGGTTGATTTTTGCACGTTGCGTTCTTGCGCCATGTTGACCAGAACTAAAAAGAGGTATTTTAATACTTGCTCCAAAAGAAGAAGTTCCAATCCATTTTTTATCAGAATTTGAAAAATCAAAAGTTTCTCTGTTTGCTAAATAGCCACCATTTAGAAAAGCACCAATGGTTGGTAGATTCCTACTACGTTCTAGCTTAACTAATAATTCTTTTGACACTTTATCATTTTCGGCAATTTTAAAATCTATAGTATTCTTAACATCGTCTAAAGTTAATGCTTCAATAAAAATATTTTTCTCTGTTAAAGACTTTAAGTTATCTGTTAATAGTATTTTTTGATCTAACTCTATTCCTAAATTTAGATTAAGCATTTGGTAAGCAATTTTTTGAAGTCTTTTTGTTTTATTTAAATTGTTTTTAACTCCAGATAAAGTTATTTTTAATTGCTCTACGCTTTCTTCCTCTTCAAACCCATTCTCGAAAATTTTAGTGATATCGAATACATTTTTTTCTAAAACTCCAATATTACTGTTTAATATTTTTAAACTTTCTTCTGCTAAAAGTACATTTCCATACGCATTAATAACTGCTTCTCTAACTTGTAAATCGGTTTTAGTTTTAGCATTTTTACTAATTTGCAAAAATACTTTTGCTGATTGTAGTCCAACAATATAAGAGCCATCAAAAATCATTTGATTTAATGATGCAGATGCATTCATTTGATGCTGTGCTCCAAATTCAGGAATCCCATCACCATTAAAATCAACTGGGTCAAACTGCTGTCTTATATTATTAATATAGTCTATTTGTCCTGAAATTTGAGGAAATCCTCCACGGATTGTTTCTTTTTTTTGCTGTATAGCAGCATCAACATCATGAGCTGAGTTGATGGCAGTTCGGTTAGATTTGAGTGCGTAATCTATAGCTTCCTGTAAGCTTAAAGATTCTGGAGTATTAGTTTGCCCAATTACAGACACACTAATAAATAGAGCGCACAAAATGAAATGTTTAGTCATTATTTTCAGATTGGTTTTTAATAAATTTATTTAAAGTTTTCATTCCTTTTTCGGTTACAATAGCTCTTAAATGATATTCTAAATAGTCTTCCATTAAATCAGAGACAGAATATTTGTCTGCTGGAAAAATAGTTTGATCTTTTATACCTGTCATTCCATTAAAATACATTCGTGAAATAAAATCAACATTTATACTAGCTCTAAAAACACCCGTTTCTTTTCCATGTCTTAAGCTTTTACTTATAGAATCATGCATTTTTTCAAACTGCTTTTTACGAAGCATTTCATGAATTTCGAAATAATACTTTTTAAGTTGGTGTTGTGGCGATGTTTTTTCGTTTTTTAAATGTTGCATAACAAACATTTTTATGTCGTATAGCTCTTCAATTGGATTAGAAGATTTATTAAAAATGCAATCAATTCCACCGCAAATAACATCGAAAAGATGAAAAGTTGCCGCTTCTACTAACTTCGTTTTGTTTTTAAAATATACATAAATGGTTTTTTTAGATATACCCATTTCGTTAGCTATATCGTCCATTGTAACGCTTTTAAATCCAAGATTTAAAAACAGTTCTGTAGATTTTATTATAATTTTATCTTTCATATACTATGCAAATATACAAAGGAAACTTTTAATGTTTTTAAAGTTTCCTTTATTTTAATCATTTTTTAACATTGCTAATATGGTTTTATTGAGCGTAGTTTTCATTATTTTTGCTAAATGCAAAGCACACCATTTTACCAGGAAGAGTTTATAGAATACTTAAACACATTTACAGTAGAAAGAGAACCTGTAAATCTTTACGAGCCCGTAAATTATATATTGCAATTAGGAGGAAAACGATTAAGACCAGTTTTAACTTTAATGTCTGCCGATATTTTTGATGGAGACTATAAAAAAGCACTTGCTGCTGCATTGAGTATTGAGGTGTTTCATAATTTTTCTTTAGTTCATGATGATATTATGGATGCTGCACCTTTAAGAAGAGGTAAAGAAACAGTTCACATAAAATGGGATACCAATACAGGTATTTTATCTGGAGATGCAATGTTAATCATAGCGTATCAGCTTTTTGAGTCTTATGAACCTAAAATATTTCAGGCATTAGCTAAATTATTTAGTAAAACCGCTTTAGAAGTTTGTGAAGGACAGCAATACGATGTAGATTTTGAAGTTAGAAATGATGTTACTATTGCTGAGTATTTAAAAATGATTGAATATAAAACTGCTGTTTTGGTTGGAGCAGCAATGCAAATGGGTGCAATTGTAGCTAATGCAAATAAAGAAAATCAAGTTGCTATTTATAATTTTGGCCGATTATTAGGAATTGCATTTCAGTTGCAAGATGATTATTTAGACGCCTTTGGTGATCCTAAAACATTTGGTAAACAAGTTGGTGGCGACATAATTGAAAACAAGAAAACTTATTTATACTTAAAGGCGTTGGAGTTTTTAAATGAATCTGAAGCAAAGGAACTCGAGATCTTATTTAATAAAGAATTATCCGATAATGCTGATAAAATTAAACGCGTAAAAACGTTATTTTTAAATAGCGGATCTGCTAATGCTACAAAACAAGCTATAAAAGACTATACTGATAAAGCTTATAAGGTTTTAGATAGTTTAACGATTTCAAACGATAAAAAAGAACAGTTGAAAGTTTTTGGAAATGCTTTAATGACAAGAACTACTTAGATTACTATGAAATTACCAGAAACGTTTTCAAACCTAATTGAAGAAGCAGACAATTTAAAATTATATCAAAAATTAATTATTCAATTAAATAAAGATTTTTTATATGCTAATATAGATTTAGACTTTGAAGAAGATATTTCGCCAAAATCTCTAAAAGCGTGTCTACATGAGGTTGTTTATAGGTTAATTCAAGAAAAGTTTAACGATTATCTAAATCTACTTTATATTATAGATGTTTCAGAAGGAAAAATTAAAAATCTCAATGGAGACGATGCGTTGAGTTTGTCTGAGGAAGTTTCTTTTTTAATACTACAACGCGAATGGCAAAAAGTTTGGTTTAAGAATAGATATAGTAGTTAGTTTTAAAAATAAACCCTAATAAAAGGAATAATAGCATCTGCATAAATACTTTTTTGTTCATCAAACAATAAATCGTAACGTAAACCAATAGTTACATTGTTTGTTCTGTATCCTGCTCCAATAAATAATGCCGGCGACCAATAATTATCACTCGGTAAACCTTGATTTATACCTTCGTAATTTCTATTGACACGAAGTTGCTCTAATTCGGTAGATATTTGAATTTCGTTAATTGGATTGAATAGACCTAAAATGCTTCCGCCATAAATATTAGACTTAAATCTATTTTTAAATCGGTTATATGTGTAATTTAAAGATGTACCTAAAGAAAATTGATCGTTAAAATCGTAAATAGCACTTGGAGATACGCCTAAAGTAAAAAAGTCTGTCCCAGAACTTAAGCCTAGTCCACCACCAAATCTAACATGTTGCCAAAAACGATTCTCTTTTGATTCAATTTCCGTTTGTGTAAAACTAAAGTTAAAGCTTAGGTAAATTAATACTATAATAAATTTTAAAGTTATATTTTTAAGCTTAAAATAAATCATATTCGATACCTTTTTGAAAAATTATAGGATAAATATACTAAAATAGATGGTGTTTTTAGTAAATGTTGTATTTTTGATAAAATTTGTTGAAGCGAACACGCCTATTAAATTATAATGGATAAATATTCCTTTTTAAACGCAGCACATACAGCATACTTTGCTGATTTATACGACCAATATCTTAAAAACCCAGATTCTGTTGAGCCAAGTTGGAGAGCCTTTTTTCAAGGTTACGATTTCGGTACAGAGGAATATGCTATAGATATAGATAACGATACTGTTGTTCATGTTCCTAAAAACGTTCAGAAAGAATTTCAGGTTATTAAATTAATAGATGGCTATAGAAATAGAGGTCATCTGTTTACAAAAACGAACCCGGTTAGAGGTCGTCGTAAATATGAACCAACTTTAGAGATAGAGAATTTTGGGTTGTCTAAAACAGATTTAAGCACTGTTTTTAATGCTGGAGAAGTTTTAGGGATTGGATCCCAGACTTTACAACAAATTATCCGACACTTTGAGAATATTTATTGTGATTCTATAGGTGTTGAATATATGTATGTTAGAGAACCTGAAGAGCTTAAATGGATTCAGAATAGATTAAATATCAACGATAATCAGCCAAATTTTTCAGCAGACCAAAAAAAGCACATCCTTAAAAAACTTAATGAAGCTGTTTCTTTTGAGAGTTTTTTACATACAAAATATGTTGGGCAAAAACGTTTTTCTTTAGAAGGAGGAGAATCTTTAATACCAGGTTTAGACGCTTTAATCGAACAAGCTGCAGAGGCTGGAGTGAAAGAGTTTGTTATGGGAATGGCACATCGTGGTCGTTTAAGTACTTTAACAAATATATTTGGAAAGTCTGCAAAAGATATTTTTAGTGAGTTTGACGGGAAAGATTACGAAGAAAAAGTTTTTGATGGTGATGTTAAATACCATTTAGGTTGGACAAGTAGTAGAAAAACAGATACCGGTAAAGAGATAAAATTAAGTATTGCTCCTAATCCATCTCACCTTGAAACTGTTGGAGCAGTTGTGCAAGGAATAGTTAGGTCTAAACAAGATAAATATTATAGTAATAACTTTAGTCAAGTTCTACCAATAGTAGTTCATGGAGATGCAGCAATTGCAGGTCAAGGTTTAGTTTACGAGATTGTACAAATGGTGCAATTAGATGGTTATAAAACTAATGGAACTATTCATATAGTTGTAAATAACCAAGTTGGTTTCACTACTAATTATTTAGACGCTCGTTCTGGTACTTATTGTACAGATATAGCAAAAGTAACATTGTCTCCAGTGTTACATGTTAATGCAGACGATGCAGAAGCTGTTGTTCATGCTATGACATTTGCATTAGACTTTAGAATGAAATTTAAACGTGATGTTTTTATAGATTTATTAGGTTATCGTAAATATGGACATAATGAAGGTGATGAGCCTCGTTTTACTCAGCCTAAATTATATAAAGCAATTGCTAAACATGCTAACCCAAGAGATATTTATGCTGAGAAACTATTAGCATCAAATATTATTAATAAAGACTATGTTAAAGAATTAGAAGTTGCATATAAAGCTAAGTTAGAAGAGAAGTTAGAAGATTCTCGCAAAGAAGATAAAACTATTATTACACCATTTATGCAAGATGAATGGTCAGATTATACTCGTGTAAATGAAAAAGTAATGATGGAATCTGTTAATACTAAAGTAGATTCAAAAACTTTAGCAGCTATCACTAAGGTGATTTCTAATTTACCAGAAGACAAAAAATTTATTCGTAAAATAGAACGTCTAATTCAATCACGTCAAACTATGTTTGATAATAATAAATTAGATTGGGCTATGGCAGAACATTTAGCATATGGCTCTTTATTAAAAGAAGGGTTTGATGTTAGAATATCTGGTCAAGATGTAGAAAGAGGAACTTTTTCTCATAGACATGCAGTTGTTAAAGTAGAAGAAAGTGAAGAAGAAATAGTTCTTTTAAATAATTTAGAAGGTGAACATGGTAGGTTTGACATATACAATTCGTTACTTTCAGAATATGGTGTTGTAGGTTTTGATTATGGTTATGCTATGGCAAATCCAAAAGCATTAACAATTTGGGAAGCACAATTTGGAGATTTTAGTAATGGAGCTCAAATTATGCTTGATCAATATATCTCTTGTGGAGAAGATAAATGGAAAACACAAAATGGCTTAGTAATGTTACTGCCACATGGTTACGAAGGGCAAGGAGCTGAACATTCTTCTGGTAGAATGGAACGTTACCTACAGTTGTGTGCAAAAAGTAATATGTTTGTAGCTAATTGTACAAATCCAGCTAATATGTTTCATTTATTAAGAAGACAAATGTTGGCTAATTTTAGAAAACCATTAATTGTCTTTACACCTAAGAGTTTGTTGCGTCATCCAAAATGTGTGTCTACAGTGCAGGATTTTACTAATGGTGAATTCCAAATGCTGATTAATGAAGAAGTTGTAAAGCCAAAAGAAACAAAAACATTAGTATTTGTTTCAGGAAAGTTCTATTATGATTTATTGGAGCGTAGAGAAGAAACGGAAAGAAATGATGTAGCTTTAGTAAGAATTGAACAATTATTCCCATTACCTTTAAACGAAATTAGATCTGTATTAAAAGAATATAGTAATGTAAAAGATATTGTTTGGGCTCAAGAAGAACCAAGAAATATGGGTGCATATTCACATATGTTAATGAATTTAGATGAAGCTAAGACTTTTAGAACAGCATCAAGAAGGCCTTATAGTGCTCCAGCGGCAGGAAGTTCTACGCGTTCTAAAAAGCGTCATCAAGAGGTTATAGATTTTGTGTTCGATGCTTCAAAAAATAATCAAAGGTAGAAAGAGGGATTATGAAAAAACTAGTTTTAATTATTGCCATACTAACCTTTAGTTTAGGGTTTTCTCAAACAGAAAAATTATCAGAGAAAAGTATTGTAAATAACTTTATTCAATCCTATAATAGTTCAAATTTTGAAAACATTTATAGTTTGTTATCTAAAGATTATCAAGACAACAAATCTTTAGATAATATAACTGTGTTTTTTAAAAGATTTCAGAATGCTTATGGAAACATTACGAGTATAAGTAATTCATCTAATGAGAAAGGTTATACAAGATTTCCAATTAAATTTAAGGATGTAAAAAAAATACTTGTTTTAAAATTTAATACTGATAATAAGATAGATTATATCAGCATTAATAAAATAAAATTAAACTAATACAACATAAAATTATAGTATAATGATTTTAGAAATGAAAGTGCCTTCTCCAGGCGAATCTATAACAGAAGTAGAAATAGCAGAATGGTTAGTTCAAGATGGCGATTATGTTGAAAAAGACCAAGCTATAGCAGAAGTAGATAGTGATAAGGCAACCTTAGAATTACCTGCAGAAGAAAGTGGAACAATAACACTTAAAGCAGAAGAAGGTGATGCGGTAGAGGTTGGACAAGTTGTTTGTCTAATAGATACAAGTGCAGCCAAACCAGAAGGTTCTTCAGAAGTTTCACAAACGGAAACGAAAGAAGAAACTCCTAAAAAAGTAGTTGTAGAAGCTACAAAAACAGCTGAAACAAAAACATACGCAACAGGTACTGCAAGTCCTGCTGCTAAAAAAATATTAGCAGAAAAAGGAATTGAAGCTAATACTGTTACTGGTACAGGAAAAGATGGACGTGTTACTAAAGACGATGCAGTAAATGCTGTTCCAAGTATGGGAACTCCAACAGGAGGAAACCGTGGAACTTCTCATCATAAAATGTCTATGTTACGTCGTAAAGTAGCAGAACGTTTAGTTGAGGCTAAGAATACAACAGCAATGTTAACTACATTTAATGAAGTTAATATGACTCCTATTTTTGAATTGCGTAAGAAATATAAGGAAGATTTTAAGGCTAAACATGGTGTTGGATTAGGGTTTATGTCATTCTTTACTTTAGCTTGTGTTAGAGCTTTAGAATTATATCCTGCTGTTAACTCTATGATAGACGGAAAACAAATGTTGTCTTATGATTTTGTAGATGTATCTATTGCAGTATCTGGACCAAAAGGATTAATGGTGCCAGTAATTAGAAATGCAGAAAATTTAAGCTTTAGAGGAGTTGAAGCAGAAGTTAAGCGTCTAGCTTTACGTGCAAGAGATGGACAAATTACTGTAGATGAAATGACAGGAGGAACCTTTACTATTTCTAATGGTGGTGTATTTGGATCAATGTTATCTACACCAATTATTAATCCACCACAAAGTGGAATATTAGGAATGCATAATATTATTGAAAGACCAATAGCTGTTAATGGTAATGTGGAAATTCATCCAATGATGTATGTAGCATTATCTTACGACCATAGAATTATTGACGGAAAAGAATCTGTTGGTTTCTTGGTTGCTGTAAAAGAAGCGTTAGAAAGTCCAGAAGAATTACTAATGGGCGGAAATATTAAAAAAGCATTAGAACTATAGTTCTAATTGATATAAAATAAAAAGAGCTTCATTTAAATGAAGCTCTTTTTTTGTTTTAAAACCGAAATAATTAACGGTTCATTGTTTTAATTTCTTCAGAGAAATCATCTACATCAACACCTTGCTTCACAAGTTCTATAGACTTATCTGCAATATATTTAGCATTGGTAGATTTAAATCCTAATCCAACACATAAGCGTTCTAAAATTATCATTTTTTCATCGTGATTTATGTGGTCAACCCATACCATACGTGCTAAATCAAACAAGCGCTCTAAACGCCTATCATAAGTGCTTGGTGGGTTAACTGGATGTGTTTTGTAATCTTTCAGAATTATAGCATAATTAGCTTCACTAATATCTAAATTACGCGCTAAACGATCTAAGAACGTTTTTTCAGATTCACTAATCATTCCATCACTCATTGCAACTCTTACAATTGATGCAAAATGATCTTCATTTCTTTTCTTAAAACCACTATCAAATAAATCTGAAAACGACATACTTTTTATTTTTTAATATGAGTGGCAAAGATATAAATAATCAAAAAAAATTACTGAAAAAAAACATTAATTTTTAAATCAATACAAAGTGTTTTTGTACAGTTGTTTTTTGTTAGGTAAATATTAAATAAGAGTAGATGTTCAGAAATGGTTTATTGTTAAAAGTAAAATTATTGCTAAATAAAAATAGGTTAACTAATTAAGGAATCTAACTCGTATATTTGTAAAAAAGAAACATAAATCTTGAGTAAAATAAATCTCTCAAAAGCTTTTTTTCAGATTTCGCAAATGCAAAATCTAAAAAGTGCTATTACCCAATCCCAAAGTAAGTCACATTTAAAAGGCTTAGTAGGTTCATCATTATCTTTTATAATTGCTGAAGTATTTAAAGAGCAGGAACAACCATTTTTACTAGTATTTAACGATAAAGAAGAAGCTGCTTTTTATTTAAACGATTTAGAGCAATTAATTAATACAAAAGATGTTTTTTTCTATCCAGGAAGTTATAGAAGACCTTATCAAATTGAAGAAACTGACAATGCCAATATACTTTTACGGGCAGAAGTTTTAAACCGAATAAATTCACGCAAAAAACCAGCAATAATAATTACATATCCAGATGCTTTATTTGAGAAAGTTGTTACAAGAAAAGAATTAAATAGTCACACTTTAAAAGTAGCTGTTAATGATAAAATATCAATAGACTTTATAAACGAAGTTCTATTTGAGTATAAGTTTAAACGTGTAGATTTTGTTACAGAGCCAGGAGAGTTTTCTGTTCGTGGCGGAATTGTTGATGTGTTTTCTTTTTCTAACGATGAGCCTTACAGAGTAGAATTTTTTGGAGACGAAATAGACTCAATTAGAACTTTCGATGTCGAAACTCAATTATCTAATCAAGTTGTAAAAAAGATTAGTATTATTCCAAATGTAGCAACTAAAGTTTTTGAAGAAACAAGGCAAAGTTTTCTTAAATATATTTCAGCTAATACAGTCGTTTTTACAAAAAATGCTGAAATAATTTTTAGTAGAATAGATGATTTTTACACAAAAGCAGAAACTACCTTTAAAAGTTTAAGTGCAGAAATAAAACATGCAGAACCTGAAGCATTGTTTTGTAATTCACAATTACTTAGGTTACAATTAAACGATTATACATTGGTAGAGTTTGGTTCGAATAATCATTTTGAGTTAACTGAAAATCCTATTGTGTTTAAATCATCACCACAACCAGCTTTTAATAAACAATTCAATTTACTAATAGATAACTTAAATAGTAACCATAATAAAGGCTACACTAATTATATTACTTGTGTTAGTGAGCAACAAGCTAAGCGCTTTTATGATATTTTTGAAGAATCAGAACAAGAAGTACATTATAAAACGGTACAATTATCTCTTCATCAAGGTTTTGTAAACGAAGATACCAAGATTGCTGTTTATACAGATCATCAGATATTTGAACGTTACCACAAGTTTAAAATAAAAAATGGTTATGCTAAAAAGCAAGCCATTACTTTAAAAGAATTAACCAATTTAGATTTAGGCGATTATGTAACGCATATAGATCATGGGATTGGTCGCTTTGGTGGACTTCAAAAAATAGATGTAGAAGGCAATAAACAAGAAGCTATAAAACTTATTTATGGCGAACGCGATGTATTGTATTTAAGTATTCATTCGTTGCATAAAATAACCAAGTTTAATGGCAAAGACGGAAAACCACCAAAGGTTTATAAATTAGGGAGTAAAGCTTGGAAAACACTTAAAGAGAAAACTAAATCTCGCGTTAAACACGTTGCTTTCAACTTAATTAAGTTATATGCTAAGCGTAAATTAGAAAAAGGTTATCAATATAATGAAGACAGTCATTACCAACACGAATTAGAAGCTTCATTTATTTATGAAGACACACCAGATCAAGTAACAGCTACAGCAGATATCAAAGCAGATATGGAGAGTGAAAAACCAATGGATCGCTTAATATGTGGTGATGTTGGTTTTGGAAAAACAGAAGTTGCAATTCGTGCAGCTTTTAAAGCTGTAGATAATGGGAAACAAGTTGCAATTCTTGTGCCTACAACCATATTAGCATTTCAGCATTATAAAACTTTTACGGAACGCTTAAAAGATTTTCCTGTAACTGTAGATTATGTGAATCGTTTTAGAACAGCAAAACAAAAACGTGAAACCTTAGAAAAATTGGAGAAAGGTCACGTAGATATTATTATCGGAACACATCAATTAGTCAATAAAAAAGTGAAGTTTAAAGACTTAGGTCTTTTAATTGTAGATGAAGAACAAAAATTTGGTGTTTCTGTAAAGGAAAAATTAAAAACGATAAAAGATAATGTAGATGTATTAACATTAACAGCTACGCCAATTCCAAGAACACTACAATTTAGTTTAATGGCAGCACGAGATATGTCTGTTATTACAACGCCACCACCAAATCGTTATCCTATAGAAAGTAATGTTATTCGTTTTTCTGAAGACACTATCCGTGATGCTGTGAGTTATGAAATAGAACGCGGCGGACAAATATTTTTTATTCATAATAGAATTGAAAATATTAAAGAAGTAGCAGGTTTAATTCAACGTTTAGTTCCAGATGCCAAAATAGGTATTGGTCACGGACAAATGGAAGGAAAAAAACTAGAAGAATTAATGCTTCAATTTATGGATGGTGCTTTTGATGTTTTAGTAAGTACTACAATTATTGAAAGTGGTTTAGATGTTCCTAATGCTAATACCATTTTTATAAATAATGCAAATAATTTTGGTTTAAGCGATTTACATCAAATGCGTGGTCGTGTTGGTAGATCTAATAAAAAAGCATTTTGCTATTTTATTACACCAGAGTATTCTGCAATGACAGACGATGCACGGAAACGTATTTCTGCATTAGAGCAATTTACAGAATTAGGTAGCGGTTTTAATATTGCCATGAAAGATTTAGAAATTCGTGGTGCTGGAGATTTACTTGGTGGAGAACAAAGTGGTTTTATTAACGAAATAGGTTTTGATACCTATCAGAAGATTTTGGCTGAAGCCATTGAAGAACTTAAAGAAAATGAGTTTAAAGACCTTTACGATACCAATTTAGAAGATAAAGTATATGTAAAAGAGGTAACAATAGATAGTAATTTTGAATTGCTTTTCCCTGACGATTACATTAATAATATAGCTGAACGATTAAAGCTTTATACTAAATTAAACGATTTTAAAACTGAAGAAGAATTACTTCAATTTGAAAAAGAATTAATAGATAGATTTGGAGAATTACCAATCCAAGCAGACGACTTATTAAATTCAGTCCGCTTAAAGTGGATTGCAACTAAAATGGGAATTGAAAAAATAATTATGAAACAAAATAAGTTAATTGGATATTTCTTAAATGATCAACAAAGTCAATTTTATCAAAGTGCTAACTTTACTAGAGTATTACAATACGTACAAAAAAACCCAATGGCTTGTAAAATGAAAGAGAAACAAACCAGAAATGGATTACGTTTACTTTTAACTTTTGAAAATATTAAATCTGTAAAGCAAGCGTTAATTGTTTTACAACCGCTAAAAAATTAAGTTTGGCGTAATAATTGAAAACTTGTATTAAAAAATTATCCTATGTTAAAAAAGTTATGTTTAAGCTTACTGTTTCTCCCACTTTTAGCTTGGTCTCAACAAACTATTTCTGGAACTTTTAAACCTGCTTCAGATTTTAAAATGGCAATCTTATATAAAGTAATGCCAATGGAGTTAGTTTATGCTAACCATTCTAATGTAGATAGCTTAGGACGTTTTACAATTCCCTTAAAGAAAGAAACTGAAAAAGGATTATATAAAATTGTTTATGCATCACCACAAGAAGAATATAATTTTGATGTGTTTTATACAGGTCAAGATGTAGAATTAACTTTTAGTTTAGACAAAGGTACATATTTTATAAAATCCGAAGAGAATAAATTGTGGCAGTCTTATAACAAAAGTATGGGAATGATAACCGATGCTATTGCCAAGTTTTACGCAAATCCAACGGCTAATAAAGAGGATTTTTTTACGTTAATACAATTACAGAAAAAAAGCCAAGAGCAATTTGAAACAGCAACAAACGCTAAATTTATTAATCAATTTATAAAAGCAGATAGAACGTATTATCCATCAGTTTTTGAAGATGAAACAACTTATAGGGAAAACATAAAAAACAATTTTTTTGATGCTTTAGATTTTAATAATATTAATCTATTAAATTCAGATGTATTAGTTGGTAAAGCTTTAAGCTATGTGTTTACTTATGTTGATTTTGAAACAGCAAACCAATCCTATAAAGAAAATATAGACACGTTAATTTCTATAATTGAAGATAAAAAAGTGTTTAAAACAATCATTTTAAAATTACTATGGAATGAGTTTTCAAGAGAAAACGAAACCGTTGCTAATTATATTACAGATACTTATTTGTTAGAATTAGCTAAAGCTGAAAATGACATAAAGCTTATAGAGCAATTAATTCTAGTAAAAAACACATCTATTGGAGCTAAAGCACCAAATTTTGAGATTAACGAAACTTCTAAATTATACGATTTTAATAATAGTAGCGAATATTTAGTTCTGTTTTGGAGTAGTACTTGTGGTCATTGTTTAAATGAGTTACCTCAATTACATAAAGCTATAAATAATAATATAAAAGTAATTGCAATAGGTTTAGAAAACGAACCAGAGTTTTGGACAGAAACCATCAAACAATTTCCGAAATTTATTCATGTTTATGGTGAAGGGAAATGGGATAACACTATTGGAGATTCTTATAATGTAAATTCTACACCAAGTTATTATCTACTAGACAAAAACAAATTAATTAAGGCAAAACCATACGATGTTGAAGCTCTAAAGAAGTTGTTAATTAAAACATCTGAGAATTAATTGTTTAGTTTTAAGAAACTATTTTTAAGATAATTTACTCAAAAAATTCGCAGTCAAAATATAAATATTAAATTTGCACTTCAAAATTATAGCTATGTACAGAAGTCACGATTGTGGTGAGTTAAGATTATCACATATAAATACAGAAGTTACTCTTTCTGGTTGGGTTCAGAAATCAAGAGATAAAGGTTTTATTATTTGGGTAGATTTACGCGATCGTTATGGTGTAACTCAGCTTATTTTTGATGAAGAACGTACGTCTAAAGCTATAATAGAACAAGCTCAAAAATTAGGTCGTGAGTTTGTTATTCAAGTTAAGGGAACTGTAATAGAACGTGAATCTAAAAACAAAAACATTCCAACAGGTGATGTAGAAGTTTTAGTAAAAGAATTAACTATTCTTAACGAAGCTAAATTACCACCTTTTACCATTGAAGATAAGACTGATGGAGGAGAAGAATTACGTATGAAATATCGTTATTTAGATATTAGACGTAATCCTGTAAAAAACAATCTAATTTTTAGATCTAAAGTTACTCAAGAAGTAAGAAATTTCTTGTCTAATCAAGATTTTATAGAAGTAGAAACACCATATTTAATAAAATCTACACCAGAAGGTGCACGAGATTTTGTAGTGCCAAGTAGAATGAACGAAGGTGAATTTTATGCCTTACCACAATCGCCACAAACATTTAAGCAATTGCTTATGGTTGGTGGAATGGATAAGTATTTCCAGATTGTAAAGTGCTTTAGAGACGAAGATTTACGTGCAGATAGACAACCAGAATTTACACAAATTGATTGTGAAATGGCGTTTGTAGATCAAGAAGATATTCTAAACATATTCGAAAACTTAACACGTCACTTATTAAAAGAAGTGAATGGTGTAGAAATTGAGAAATTCCCACGTATGCTTTATGATGATGCGATGCGTTTATATGGAAACGATAAACCAGATATCAGATTTGGAATGGAGTTTGGAGAATTAAATGCGATAACACAACATAAAGAATTTAAAGTATTTAACGATGCAGAATTAGTTGTTGGTATTGCAATTCCTGGAGGAAATTCTTACACACGTAAAGAAATAGATAAGTTAATTGACTGGGTAAAGCGACCACAAGTTGGTGCTTTAGGAATGATTTATTCACGTTGTAACGACGATGGATCATTCAAATCATCTGTAGATAAATTTTATGATCAAGATGATTTAGCAAAATGGGCCGAAGTTACAGGAGCAAAAGCAGGTGATTTAGTTGTAGTGCTTTCTGGAGACACAAATAAGGTTAGAGCGCAATTAAGTGCTTTGCGTATGGAAATTGCAGAACGTTTAGGATTAAGAGATTCAAAAGTATTTGCACCATTATGGGTAATTGACTTCCCGTTATTGGAGTTAGATGAAGAAACTGGACATTATCATGCTATGCACCATCCATTTACATCACCAAAACCAGGACAAATAGAATTATTAGATTCTAAACCAGGAGAAGTTAAAGCTAATGCTTACGATTTAGTTTTAAACGGAAATGAGATTGGTGGAGGATCTATTCGTATTCACGATAAAGAAACACAAGCCATAATGTTAAAGCATTTAGGTTTTTCTGAAGAAGAAGCAAAAGCACAATTTGGCTTCTTAATGGATGCTTTCGAATATGGTGCGCCACCTCATGGCGGATTAGCATTTGGATTAGACCGTTTAGTATCTATTTTAGGAGGACAAGAAACTATTAGAGATTTTATTGCTTTCCCAAAAAACAACTCAGGTAGAGATGTTATGATAGATGCACCAGCAAAATTAGATAATGCACAATTAAAAGAATTAAGTCTGCAATTAGATTTGCCAAAAGAGTAATAAGTTTTTAAGATTTAGCGAAGTTTACAAACTATAAATTATATAAAATCCTGCTCAAGCGGGATTTTTTAGCATAAAGCCAAAATGCCTAAACAGACATTATTAAAACGTTTTTTGATTTGGAAGTATAAACATATCTCCGAAAAGAATTTTACGTTTATTTTAAGTGGGTTAGTTGGTTTTTTAGCAGGATTAGCTGCGGTAACACTTAGAAATATTACATTTTATATTGAATCTTTATTAGAATTATTACGAAGTTTAACCACTAATCAATGGTATTTTATTTTGCCAACGATTGGGTTGTTGTTGGTTTATTGGTTGGTTAAGTATGTTACAAAAAAACCTATTTCTCACGCTATACCTTCTATTTTATACAAACTTTCAAAGCGAAGTGGTATTATAGAGCGTACTAAAATTTATATTCCATTAATTGCAGCGCCATTAACAGTTGGTTTTGGTGGTTCTGTTGGTTTACTTGGTCCAGCAATAGCATCTGGTTCGGCTATAAGTTCTAATTTAGGAAGACTTTTTCATGTTAACCAAAAAGCAAGAAGTTTGCTTATTGGTTGTGCGGCAGCAGGAGCTATTTCATCTATATTTAAGTCACCAATTGCTGCAATTATTTTTGCAATTGAAGTATTTAGTTTAGACCTAACATTTGTATCATTACTACCATTATTAATTGCATCTGTCTCTTCTGTTTTAACATCTTATTTCTTTTTAGGAGATGATTTGTTATTTAACTTTAAGTCTTCTGATAAATTTCAAATTAACGATACTTTGTTTTATGTAGTCTTAGGAATTGGAACTGGAATTGCTTCAATATATTTCACTAAAATGTATTTCTTTATTTTGAAACAGTTTGAAATCTTTAGAACTTCATTTCAAAAATTATTAGTTGGTGGATTAGCTATTGGAATAATGCTTTATTTTATTCCACCTTTATATGGTGAAGGATTTAGTTTTATAAATAATTTATTAGCGGAAAATCACTTAAAAGCATTAGGAACAACACCTTTTGATGCTTATACAGATCAAATATGGATTGTTATTGCATTATTAATAGGAATAACAGTTTTTAAGGCAATTGCAATGACAACAACATTTGCTGCTGGTGGTGTTGGTGGAATTTTTATCCCAACTATGGTTATGGGAAGCGCTTTGGGAAATGTAGTCGCCAAAATTATAAATCAGCTAGGCTTTAATGTTTCCGAAACTAATTTCACGCTAATTGGTATGGCTGGTTTAATTGCAGGAGTTTTACACGCGCCATTAACTGCTATGTTTTTAATTGCTGAAATTTCTGGCGGTTATGAGTTGTTTATTCCATTAATGATTAGTGTAGGAATTTCTTTTGCAATAAAAAAGAATGCTATAGATTTTACTATTTATACTAAAGAGTTAGCTCAAAAAGGACAATTATTAACGCATGATAAAGATCAAAGTGTTTTAACTTTAATGAATTTAGAAAATATTATTGAAACCAACTTTGTTACTCTTAAATCAGAAATGACTTTAGGAGAATTATTGCATAAAGGTGTTTCTAAATCTACTAGAAATATTTTTCCTGTTATTAATAATGAAAATGCTTTAGTAGGTATTATAATGTTAGATAATGTAAGAAATATAATGTTTGATCAAAATTTGTATAATACTACATTGGTTTCTGATTTAATGCAAAATCCACTTGAAATTATTAATTTTGAAAAAGACGATATGAAGCTTGTTATGGATAAATTCCAAAACTCAAGTGCTTGGAATTTACCAGTTATTAAAAACAATATTTATATAGGATTTGTTTCTAAATCTAAACTATTAACTGCATACAGAAGACAATTAATAAATTTTACAAAACAGAAATAGATGAAATATGTATTATGGCTTGTTTTTTTAGCCGCAGCAATAAGTATAATTTTAGGATTTACTTTAACGGTAGATTATACAGAGAAGTTAATAGGTTTTGGAACTTGTGGCTTGTTTTTAGTTTGGATTCCATTGTTTATTTATCATAATTGGAAAGGTAAAAATCCAAGAGATTATATGTTGACTCATAAGAATCTTGAAGCTATGAAGAATAGTCAGAAGAGAACAAAATAAATGTTAGCTATTAGAAAGTATTCTGTGCCAAACTTTTTGTTACTCTAAGCCTTGGTTTTATCTTGTTTGCAGCTGTGGGTACTTTATCTCATGAATTTGGTCATTACATAGTGGCTAAACATTTTGGTTATAATGCAAGCATAGATTACAGAAGCACAAACTACAACTCCACACTTTACAAAGAAACAAAAGAACTCTTTTACAAAAATAGAGAAGCTATTTTGAGCGAAGAAGATTCGACAATAAAGTCGTTGTTTCAATCTAAACAAAAGCAATTAAAAAAAAGAAAAACTGTTGCTAACTTTTGGTGGTCCGTTTCAAACAATATTAACAGGCTGTATAGGATTGTTGATTTTGTATTTTAGAAAACGATTTAAAACTAATATTGACTTTGAATTAATAGATTGGTTAGCTGTATTTCTTTCGTTATTCTGGCTTAGAGAGGTTTTTAATTTATCTATGGCTCTAGGAAGAGAAATTGTTTTTCCTAACGGAAACTATTTTGGATATTCTGGAGATGAAGCCAAGCTTTCTTATTTATTAGATTTACCTGCCGGAACCTTCCCTATAACTTTAGGTTTAATTGGTTTGATGATTTCTTTAATTATTGTTTTTAAAGCTGTGCAAATAAAAGACCGACTAACTTTTATTTTAAGTGGCTTTTTTGGAGGAATTTCTGGTTATTACCTATGGATGAATATTGTTGGTCCAGTTTTGGTACCTTAATTCAAATTACGTTTCTCAATAAAAAAACGCTTCATTAAATCTGCAGCTTCAGTTTCTAAAACGCCACCAATTATTTCGGTTTTTGGATGCAGTTTTGTGCCTAAAGCACCACAACCACGCTCAAAATCTGTAGCGCCAAATACAATTTTAGAAATTTGACTCCAATACAGTGCGCCAGCACACATTTGGCAAGGCTCTAAAGTTACATAAAGTGTACACTTGTGTAAATATTTCCCGCCAATATAAGATGATGCTGAGGTTATAGCTTGCATTTCTGCGTGAGCAGTAACATCTATTAGTTGTTCGGTTAAATTGTGTCCTCTAGCAATAATTTGATTATTAGCGACAATAATAGCACCTACAGGAATTTCACCTTTATCAAAAGCATCTTGTGCTTCTTGTAAGGCTTTTTTCATAAAATAAGTGTCGTCGTAAGGATTAATCATAACGTTATTTTTTCAATTTTAAATATAAATACTTTTTGTTATAATCTATAATAGCTTTTCCTTTTTTAAGAATATCTGCACCAATAATTCCGTTTACAGGTTGAGAATTATGGTTAATTAAAGCCGTGTTTACGTGCTTTAAATCGAACAAAACTAAATTAAGGTTGAGGTAATTCCATTTTCCAATTTTAATATGATTTTTTGTGGAACTTTGTGTAAACATATCTGTTGCTCCAGCCCCAGCAGCTTTAATCCTAGAGTCTTTTGCTTTTAATTTAAAAGTATCTATATCCGTAAAACCAACACAAGAATTTGAAGCACCAGTATCTAAAATAAACAAACCTTTAATACCATTTAAAGACGCTTTAAGTTCAAAGTGATTGGTTTTAGTTAACTTTAATTTTACTCTTATATAGTCTTGACTTTCTAAGAGTGTTTTAAGTGTTTGCTCCATTAATTTATAAAAATCTGTCTATACAAAGTTACAGTTCTATTTTGCGTTATAATGTTAAGAAACCATATTCTTTTTTTATTTTTACCAGATGATTATTACAGACACACATACACATTTATATAGCGAGTCATTTGATGAAGACAGAATAGATATGATACAGCGTGCCTTAGACTCTGGAGTTACACGTTTGTTTGTTCCGGCAATAGATTCTACTTATACTAACGCAATGTTGAAATTAGAAAAAGATTATCCCGAAAATGTCTTTTTAATGATGGGGTTACATCCAACGCATGTAAAAGAGAATTATTTAGATGAGTTAAGTCATATAAAAGAGCAACTAGCTGCACATAAATTTTATGCAGTAGGCGAAATTGGTATCGATTTATATTGGGATAAAACCACTTTAGGAATTCAGCAAGATGCGTTTAGACAACAAATACAATTAGCAAAACAGTATAGATTACCTATTGTAATTCATTGTAGAGATGCTTTTGATGAGGTTTTTGAAGTTTTAGAACAAGAAAAATCAGATGATTTATTTGGTGTATTTCATTGTTTTACTGGAAGTTTAGAACAAGCACATCAAGCTATTTCTTATAAGATGAAATTAGGAATTGGTGGTGTTGCCACTTTTAAAAATGGAAAAATAGACCAGTTTTTAAATCAAATAGACTTAAATCACATTGTTTTAGAAACCGATGCGCCTTATTTAGCGCCAAAACCATTTAGAGGTAAACGAAACGAGAGTAGTTACATCTTAAAAGTTGTAGAGAAATTGTCTGATATTTATCAGGTTTCCGAAGAAATAATAGCAGATGTTACAACCCAAAACTCTAAAGACGTTTTTGGAATTTAAGAAATAGATAAGTATAATATTGATTCTAGAGTAAAGTATATCGAAAACAAGCGAATTTAAATTTGAATAAAATGACACATCCAAAAATACTTTTAATCTATACTGGAGGAACTATTGGAATGATTAAAGATGCCGAAACTGGTGCTTTAAGAGCTTTTGATTTTGATAATTTACTACTTAGAATTCCTGAGTTAAAGTTGTTGGAATGTGATATAGAAACAATATCATTTAAAGAACCTATAGATTCTAGTAACATGAACCCTAAGTTTTGGGTTGAAATAGCCGAAGTCATTGAGAATAATTACACTAAATTTGATGGGTTTGTAATTCTTCATGGAAGCGACACTATGAGTTATACAGCATCAGCTCTAAGTTTTATGTTAGAAAACTTAGCAAAGCCTGTTATTTTAACAGGATCACAATTGCCAATTGGAGATTTAAGAACAGATGCTAAAGAGAATTTAATTACATCTATTCAAGTTGCAGCGCTACAACATAAAAATAAGCCTGTTATAAAAGAAGTTGGTTTGTATTTTGAATACAAACTGTATAGAGGAAATAGAACTACAAAAATTAACGCAGAACATTTTGAGGCATTTGCAAGTTTAAATTATCCAGAATTAGCAGAATCTGGAGTTCATTTAAAGGTGAATAAAGAATATTTACTAAAAAAACCTAAAGTAAATAAGGACTTTATTGTGCATAAAGACCTAGAGTCTAATATTGCGTTAATAAAACTATTCCCTGGTATTTCCCAAACTATTTTGCAAAGTATGTTTAATGCGCCTGGATTAAAAGGTGTTATTATTGAAACTTATGGCGCAGGTAATTGTACAACAGAAACGTGGTTTTTAGAACTTTTAATAAAAGCAGCTAGGCAGAAAATTCCAATGATAAATATAACGCAATGTTCTGGTGGAAGTGTTTCTATGGGACAATATGAGACTAGTCAGAAATTAAAAAAAATAGGTATAATTTCAGGAAAAGACCTGACAACAGAAGCTGCATTATCTAAATTAATGTATTTGTTGCCAAAAGGCTTGTCTCCAAAAAAACTTAAAAATGCTTTCGAAAAAAATTTAAGAGGTGAAATGACTTCATAATTAAATAGTTATAAAATTTAAAAATAAGTTTTGGTATAGTTTATGTTGCTTTAATACCAAACTTTTAAACTAAAAAACATTTTTTAACATCAAAAGATTTAGGTTATTTTACTTTTGAACACATTTTTTTTATATATTTAGCACTTTAAAAAACAAAATTTAAGAACAATTTAATAACAAAACAATGAAAAGATTTTTTTCAATTTTAGCTATTACATTAATGATGGCTTTAGGATCAACAGTTAATGCAACAGCTTCTACAACTGTAGCGACTACTGTAGCAGCAATTCAGGAAGATGCAGCACAAGATGATGCAAAAGAAGAATTAGGTTTTCACCAAGAACTTAAAAAACGTTTTATAGAAGGTGGACCAGGATTTATGGGAATTGTATTGTTATGTTTAATTCTAGGTTTAGCAATTGCTATTGAAAGAATTATCTTTTTAAACTTATCTACTTCAAACTCTAAGAAATTAACTCAAGATGTTGAAGATGCTTTACAATCTGGAGGATTAGAAGCTGCTAAAACTGTTTGTAGAGATACAAAAGGACCAGTTGCATCTATATTCTACCAAGGTTTAGATAGAGCAGATGGAGACTTAGAATCTGCTGAAAAAGCTGTTGTAGCTTATGGAGGCGTTCAAATGGGACAGTTAGAGAAAAATGTTTCTTGGATTTCTTTATTTATTGCATTAGCACCAATGTTAGGTTTCATGGGAACTGTAATTGGTATGATTCAAGCATTCGATAAAATTGAAGCTGCAGGAGATATGCAACCATCATTAGTTGCTGGAGGTATTAAAGTTGCCTTATTAACAACTGTATTTGGTTTAGTTGTGGCAATTATTTTACAAGTTTTTTACAACTACATTATTGCAAAAATTGATAGCATTGTTAATGATATGGAAGATTCTTCTATTACGTTAATCGATATGTTATCTAAGTACAAAAAATAATAACACTCATAAAACATACATTATGAATACACAAAAAATAATAACCTTGGTTGCAGCCATAATTGGAGTGATTTCTATCATCTTTTTAGGGTTAATCATAGGTGCTGGAGATGATGCTGTAAAAGCAGGAGAAGCTAGCGGAACTGTAGATACATTTATGTATATAGCTTATTTAGTGTTAGCAGTAACTTTAGTTTTTGTTGTTGTTTTTTCATTAAAAAACACATTTACAAACTCTTCAGGGTTAAAAAATACATTAATAGGAATTGGCGCATTTGTAGCTGTATTAGTTATTGCTTTTGCAGTTTCTACTGGAGATACAATGGAATACAAATACAACGGATTAGTTGCTAGTGCAGGAGAGTCTACTATGGCTGGAGCTGGATTAGTTGCTTTTTACCTTTTAATGGTAGTTGCTGTTGGTGCTTTAGCATTTGGTGGCGTTAAAAAAATGATTAAATAATTATGGCAAAAAGATCAGCACCGGAAGTTAATGCAGGCTCTATGGCTGACATTGCCTTCTTATTACTTATTTTCTTTTTAGTAACAACTACTATCGAGGTTGATTCTGGTATTAACTCTAAGTTACCACCAGTAACTGATGAAGTTCCGCCTATTAAGAAGCAAAAGAATATTTTTACTGTACAAATGGCTGCAGATGGACAACTTTTAGTTGAAGATGAATTAATGGATATTAAAGATTTGCGTGAAGCAGCTTTAGAATTTATTGATAATGGTGGTGGACAAGGAGACGCTAAATGTAACTATTGTAACGGTAAAAAAGACCCAAAGTCCTCTGACAATCCTAAAGCTGCTGTAATTTCTATTACGCACGTTAGAGGAACAGAATACGGTCCTTTTATTACAGCTTATGATCAGCTAGCTGGTGCATATACTACTTTAAGAAATAAGTATGCGCAGAGAAAGTATAATAGAACTTTTGAAGATATGGAAGCTTCTATTAAGAATTCTCGTTCACCTGAATATCTAAGTGAAAAATTAAAAGCTAAGATTACTGAGGTTAAGGA
>NZ_JBELDZ010000002.1:0-47614 GCF_042094015.1 Aurantibacter sp.
AATTGTAAATAAATTGTTTAGATTTTGGAAAAACATCTGCATCTAAAAATAAAATCCAATCATTTTTAGCAAACTGTAAGGCGTGATTTTTCTGATTAGAAAAATTATCGAAATCTCTAAAATGAATTTCACAACCCATTTGTTTAGCTATTTCAGCAGTATTATCTGTGCTATTGGAGTCTATAACTATAATTTGTGAAGCAAACTTAACAGATTGAATTGCTTCTTTTATATATGCTTCCTCGTTATAAGTAGGTATAATTACAGTTATAGAATTCATATCAAGTTTAAAATTCAAAATTACTAAAATAACTTTATATTTGTAGCTATAATGAAAACAGATACTTCAATAATTATTAGCACGTATAATTCACCTGAATGGTTAGCAAAAGTGCTTTACGGATATAACAACCAAACCTATCGTAATTTCGAGATTGTAATTGCAGACGATGGTTCTAAACAAGAAACTATAGATTTAATAGAATCTATAAAAACTGAAGTGTTTTACCCTATTATTCATATTTGGCATGAAGATAATGGATTTCAAAAATCTCAAATTTTAAATAAAGCCATAGTAGAATGTACAACTGACTATATTTTAATGTCAGATGGCGATTGTATTCCAAGAAAGGATTATGTAGAAGTCCATGTGAAAGAACGTGAGGAAGGTTATTTTCTTTCTGGTGGTTATTTTATGTTGCCTATGGATATTTCTAATACTATTACAAAAGATGATATTTATAAAGAAAATTGTTTTAATTTAAAATGGCTAAAAAACAATGGTTTAAAACCATCTTTTAAAAATAATAAATTAACATCTAAAGGTTTAAAGTCAACTTTATTAAATGCAGTTACACCAACAAATGCAAGTTGGAATGGACATAATGCCTCTGGATGGAAAAAAGATATTATTGCTATTAATGGTTTTGATGAACGCATGCAATATGGCGGACAAGATAGAGAACTTGGAGAGCGATTGATGAATTTAGGTATAAAGACCAAACAAATTAGATATTCTGCTATTTGTATACATTTAGACCATAAGCGTGGTTATAAAAATGAAACATCTATTGCTAAAAACAGAGCAATTAGAGATATAACTAAAACCGAAAAAAAGACTTGGACAGACTTTGGAATTATAAAGAAGTAAGCTTCTTTATTTTTTGTAAGCATAAAGATGTAACTCTAGAAAAGGCAACAAACGATTAAGAATTAGATTTGGTGTTAGCATATGATACAATTCAGACGGGTTTTCTTCTATTTTACGTCGTTCATCAACACTAAACTCATTAAAAAGATTAGGCTTTTCTTCTAATAAGTGTATAGATGTGTGTTTTTTACCATCTTCAAAACTCGCCCAATGATCTTTCATTACGTAAGGAGAAAATATGGTAAAACTAGGCTTGTCTAAAGCTTTTGTAATGTGAACAATACCACCTTCATTACCAACTAAAAGTTCACATTTATTCATGAGTTTTATAAATCCACGAATACTGTCTTCGTAAATATCTATTACTATTGCTTCTTTATTTTGGCAAGCGTCATAAATTTTTAAAGCATCATCTTTTTGATCTGGAGAGTAATTAAATAAAATGTTTACATTATATGTAAATGTTATTTTGTCTATTACGTTAACAATATAATCGTAAGGCATAGATTTTTGAGGTGTACTACCTAAAATACCTAGCATAATAAATGGTTTATTGTATTTTTCTATGCGGTTATATTTTTTTTCTTCTTCGGTTAAAAAAATGTGTGGCTCTGGGTCTAAATCGTTTTTCTTTAAATTAAAAACTGAAGACATCATATTTAATCTGTCTTCAATAGCCTTGCCACAGTTAAGCGTTTTTTCTTTTAAAAGTTTAACATTGTGTGTGTAAAATGGAAGTAACGGGTTTTTGTCTCTTTTTTTTGTTCCAATTCTCATTTTAGCTCTAGAAAATAAACAAATCAATCGGCTTTGCAATTTAGCGTATGGATCAAAAATAATATCATATTTATCTGCTCTAATTTTTTTAATCATTGCAAATAAATTTCCATATTTTTTTAATTCCTTTTCATTTACGCTAATTATGGTGTCAATGTTAGGGTTGTTTGTTATAACGCCAGTAGTGTAATTATAAACTAAATAATCAATTTTGCTATTAGGAAATAAACGTTTCATATTATTAGCAATAATAGACGCAATGAGTACATCTCCAATACGTTTGTTTTGTATCACTAATATCTTTTTCATGCTTGTTTAATGCTGTTTTGTTTATGCTGCAAAATAATTGTTTTTTATATGTAAAAATAAATATTCAGAATAAAATATTAAAACTATTAGAATGTTATTAGAGTTTTTAGGTTTCTTTTATCTTTGGTGCTTAAATAACAAGAATGCAAGAGCTATTTATTCATCCAAACTTCACATCCTTAAAATCTGAGCTTCAAGATTGTATCTCAAATTTTGAAATAAAAGGAGAATATGTAGTTAAAGGTGCTAGAAATAGCATTAAAAAATATAAAGTAGGAGATAAAGTTATAAATATAAAATCTTTTAAGTCTCCTAACTTGTTTAATAGTTTTATATATAAGTACATAAGATCAAGTAAAGCAAAACGATCTTTTGAATACGCTGTAAAGTTGGTAGAAAAAGGAATTAAAACACCTTTGCCAATTGCTTATTTTGAAGCATCTACATTCTCAGGATTAAAAACTAGCTACTATATTAGTGAACATGTAAATTATAATTTTGATTTTAGAGATTTAATTCATAAACCAAAATATCCAAATCGAACACTTATTCTTGAGCAGTTTACGGCATTCACTTTTAAGTTACATGAAAATAATATTGATTTTTTAGATCATTCTCCAGGAAACACATTAATCGTTAAAAAAAGTGATGTTGATTACGAATTTTACTTAATAGATTTAAATAGAATGCGTTTTAAATCAATGAGTTTTGATAATAGAATGCATAATTTTAGACGTTTATGGTTGTCTAAAACTATGATAAATATTATGTCTAAAACGTATAGCGAGTTGTACCAAAAATCAACCGAAGAAACTCATAAATTAATGACTAAATATAGTTACGAATTTCAAAAAAAAGTAAACCGTAAAAAGTTAAGAAAGGGTAAGAAATAAGAATAAAATAAACTAAAAAAGGGATTTAAATTTTCTATTTTAAATCCCTTTTTTATAATCTATAAAAACAAAACAGATTAAACCGCAACATTGTATTCGCGTAGCGCATCGTTTAAAGATGTTTTTTTATTGGTACTTTCCTTACGTTTTCCAATAATTAAAGCGCAAGGTACTTGAAATTCTCCTGCAGGAAATTTTTTAGTATAGCTGCCAGGAATTACAACAGAACGAGCAGGAACAATTCCTTTTGTTTCTAATGGTTCATTTCCAGTAACATCAATAATTTTTGTACTCATAGTTAAAACAACATTAGCGCCTAAAACAGCTTCTTTTTCAACTTTAACGCCTTCAACAACAATACAACGTGAACCAATAAAAGCACCATCTTCAATAATTACTGGAGCAGCTTGTAAAGGTTCTAAAACGCCTCCAATACCAACACCACCAGATAAATGTACATTTTTACCAATTTGAGCACAAGAACCAACTGTTGCCCAAGTGTCTACCATAGTTCCTTCATCTACAAAAGCACCAATATTTACATAACTTGGCATTAAAATAGTTCCAGAAGAAATATAAGCGCCATGTCTTGCAATGGCATTTGGAACCACTCTAATTCCTTTTTCTTTATAATTTCGTTTTAATGGTATTTTATCATGGTATTCAAAAATTCCAGCTTCTAAAGTTTCCATTTTTTGAATAGGAAAATACATTACAACAGCTTTCTTCACCCATTCGTTAACTTGCCAACCATTACCTGTAGGCTCTGCTACACGTAAATCGCCAGTATCTAATAAATCTACCACCTTTCTAATAGCATTTTGCGTATTATCTTCTTTTAGTAAATCTCGGTTATCCCAAGCAGTTTCTATTATGTCTCTTAAGTCTTTCATCAATTTTATTTTCTATAATATTTAATAGTTTTAGCGTGCCCAAAATGGTCGTGCTCTCAGCAGTCGCTTTTTAGTGTTGCATAAGCACAACTGCACTAAAAGAACTTCAACAATTGCTTCCATCACTCACGCAAATATAACTTCAATTTATAATTTGGCATAATATTTATGCATTACGAATATAAACCTTAAATTTGCACACATTTAAAAACAAGCGATAAATCATTATATGGCTCGATTATTAGCAATAGATTTCGGAAAAGTACGTACAGGATTAGCAGTAACCGACGAACTTCAAATTATAGCTTCTGGTCTAACAACCGTAGCTACAAAAGAAGTAATTGTTTATTTAAAAGATTATTGTGCTAAAGAAAGTGTAGAGTTGTTTTTAGTAGGAGAACCAAAGCAAATGGACAATACGCCTAGTGAAAGCGAATCTTTAATACTACCATTTATTGGACGGTTAAAACACGCATTTCCAGATATGCCAATAAAACGTGTAGACGAACGTTTTACATCTAAAATGGCTTTTCAAACTATGATAGATAGCGGTTTAAAGAAAAAGCAACGTCAAAACAAAGCGTTATTAGACGAAATTAGTGCAACAATTATATTACAAAGTTACCTTTATAATAAATAAAATAAAATAAACATGATATTACCAGTAGTAGCCTATGGCGATCCTGTATTAAAACAAGTAGCTAAAGAAATTACACCAGACTATCCAAATTTAGATGCCTTAATTGAAAATATGTACGAAACTATGTATGGCGCATCTGGAGTAGGATTAGCAGCACCACAGATTGGTAAAAGTGTCCGTTTGTTTTTAGTAGATGCATCACCTTTTGCCGAAGATGAAGCTTTACCTAAAGAAGAGCAGGAGTTCTTAAAAAACTTTAAACATACGTTTATAAATCCAGTAATTTTAGAAGAGTCTGGAGACGAATGGGCTTTTAATGAAGGTTGTTTAAGTATTCCAGATGTTAGAGAGGATGTGTTTAGAAAACCAGATATTAAAGTTCAATTTCAAGATGAGGATTTTAAAACTCATACAATGGAATTAACAGGTTTAGCTGCTCGTGTTTTTCAACATGAATTTGATCATATTGAAGGAGTTTTATTTACAGATAAGTTGTCTGGATTAAAAAAACGTTTAATAAAAGGAAAATTAGGAAACATTTCTAAAGGTAAAATTAATGTAGATTACAGAATGAAATTTCCTTTATTAAAAAAGAAGCGTTAAAAATTTGCATAACTATCCCAAACAATTCATATTTGCAACCTTTAAAACAATATTATGGCTTTAGATAAAGTATTAGCAATAGCAGGAAAACCAGGTTTATTTAAATTAGTAACACAAACAAGAGCAGGTTTTTTAGCACAATCTTTAATAGATAACAAAAAAATATCTGTTGGTGTACAACAAAATGTTAGTGTCTTAAGCGAAATTGCTATTTATACATTAACAGAAGAAGTTCCTTTAAATAAGGTTTTTAAAAATATTTCTGATAAAGAAAATGGTGAGCAAACAAGTGTTGGACATAAAGAATCTAAAGATAAATTAGAAGAGTATTTCTTTAATGTATTACCAGATTACGATGAAGATCGAGTATATGCAAGCGATATTAAAAAAGTAATTTCTTGGTATAATACTTTGCAAAAAAATGACTTATTAGATTTCTCTGAACCAGATGATTCTGAAGAAGAATAAGAAACATAAATTATAAAACACAGAATTCATCCAGCAACTTGCTGGATGTTTTGTTTTATGTACTTTTGAAATACAGGTTTTAACTACCAATTTTATGAATACCAGAGCAGACCAATTAAAAGCATTCGATAGATTATTAACCATTATGGACGAATTGCGAGAGAAATGTCCTTGGGATAAAAAGCAGACTATGGAAACGCTTCGTCATTTAACCATAGAGGAAACCTACGAGCTTGGAGATGCTATTTTGGATAATGACTTGGATGAAGTAAAAAAAGAGCTTGGAGACGTTTTATTGCATTTAGTATTTTATGCTAAAATAGGAAGTGAAACCAATCATTTTGATATTGCAGATGTGTGTAATGAGATTTGCGAAAAATTAATTCACCGTCATCCACATATTTACGGAGATGTAGTGGTTAAAGACGAAGAAGAGGTAAAGCGAAACTGGGAAAAACTAAAACTAAAAGAAGGTAAAACAAGTGTGTTACAAGGTGTTCCAAATAGTTTGCCTGCTCTAGTAAAAGCAAATCGCATACAAGATAAAGTTGCAGGTGTTGGTTTTGACTGGGAAAAGCCAGAGCAAGTTTGGGAAAAAGTAGAAGAGGAGTTAGAGGAGTTTAAAGTTGAGGTTGCTAAAAACGATGCAGATGCAATGGAAAGCGAATTTGGTGACGTTTTGTTTTCTTTGGTTAATTATGCACGTTTTAAAAATATAAACCCAGAAAACGCTTTAGAACGCACCAATAAAAAATTTAAAAAAAGATTTCAATATCTAGAAACAAAAGCAAAATCTCTAAATAAAGATTTAAAAGATATGACTTTGGCTGAAATGGATGTTTTTTGGGAGGAGGCGAAGCGACTTCCAAAAAAATAGTAGTTAGGAAAGGTTCGTTTAACGGTTATGTATAAGAATAGTTACGTTTTTAAAGACCTTTGATTAAGTACTAAACCACAATTATTTTTATACAGTGTTGTAAATAGGCTTTTTTATTTTATAATTCCGCTAAATGTTTTCGGTTCTCTATAAATGTTTATTCCGAAAAGATTCCAGTTCAAAATTCCATTTGCAGTAAATTTAGCTTTTCCATTCGGTTTATAATTATTAGTTTCAATCGAGATAAATACCCAATCGTAACCACTAATAAATCCAGTCAGGGAACTATTACTCTCTATAGGAATCAATTCGTTTTGTTCAATAGAATATTTTACGAGCATATTTATATCAAAAGTCAAATTATCTTCGGGTTTTACTTTTTCTACTTTTGAATTATTCTTTTTGTCATAGTTGTTTGTTATGGTGATTCGGTTCGTTTTTTCCTCCGAATTAGCAGCAGAAATTACTTGAACAATCCCAATTACCAATACAAATATTGAAACAACTTTAAATTTAGGGTTAAAAATTCGTTTACCTTTTCTAATAAATCCGACAATCAGGTATAGAAAATAGAAAAGAATAATTAAATTAATAATTGACCAAAGTAAATGTATCATAAATTTTCGTTTTTAAGCTTGTTTACAACGGTCAGGGTATGACTATGCATCGACTAAATTTGTGCCAGTTTATTAATTTTATTTCTTAACTTGATAAAAATCTAACAACAAAACATATACCCTGAGCGTTAAATGAAGTTAGGTGAAAAAAATAACAATGTCAAGCTTTAAGTTGTTGAGATTGGACTGTAAAAGATAGAGGGATTAATTAGAAAATTACAACAACACATCTTTAATTTTAGCATCTTCTTGGTATTCCACATCTGTGTTAATCTCCCATAAATCAATATGTTTGCCTGTAGTGATTTTTTCAGCTGCTAAAATTCCCATTAAAATAGAATGGTCTTGGTTATTATATTTAAAAGAACCATATCTACCAATTGGTATTAAGTTCTCTATAGTATCTAAATAGCTTTCTACTTCTTTTAATGGTTTTTGATAACCGGTTTCGTAAACAGGATAACATCTAGGAACTCTAATAATTTTAGAGTTTAAAAACTTAGTTTCTTTAGGTATTAGGTTTAGAGTTTTTATTTCTTTAATAGCTAATTCTGAAATATTTTCATCTTTATCTGTCCAAATTTCATCTTCATTAAAAGCCCAAAACTCCATACATAGAATAGTAGTGTCTTTGTCTTTATTTAATGTTGGACTCCAATTTCTAAAATTTGTAATTCTACCGTGTTTAACCTCTGGAGAATGCACATAAATCCAATTGTCTTTAAATAAGTCTAAAGCATCTACTTCTAAGTAAACTAAAATGGTATTTCTAAAATAAAGTTTATTTACAGCTTTAGTAATCTGTGTTGGCACATTTTGTAGGCCTTTTAATAATAGAGTTAATGGCATTGTAGAAATAACCACGTCTGCAAATACTTGTGTGCCATCTGTTAACTCTATTCCAATTGCTTTTCCGTTAGCATCTTGAATAACGTTAGAGACTTTTTTATTTAAATTAATTTGTCCGTTATGTTCTGTAATATAATTTGCAGCACGTTCGTACAAAGTTCCTGTTCCGTAGTTAGGATAGGCAAATTGATCTATTAATGTTTTGTGTTTATTACCAATATTTCCGAAAAACGCACTTTTTACAGCTTCAAATAACGATAAAGATTTTATGCGTTGTGCAGCCCAATCTGCATCAATTTTAGAACAAGGAATTCCCCAAAGTTTTTCGGAATAATGTTTAAAGAAAATTTCATAAAGTTTTGTTCCAAATCGGTTAGAAACCCATTTTTCAAAAGTGTCAGGGTTCTTTATAGGTACTAATCGAACTTTAGCATAATCCCATAAAATTTGAAAAATTGTAAATATAGAAAGGTTTCTTAATACGTTAAAAAGCTTTATTGGATAATTAAAAAAGGTATTTTTATAATAAATACGTGTTAATCTATTTACTAAAGTATAATCGTCTTTTATAAGTGTAGTAAAGAAATCGTTAATATGCTTTTCCTTAGAAAAAAAACGATGTGGACCTAAATCTACGCGTTGTCCCCATAAATCAAAACTTCTTGACATTCCACCAACATATGGCGAAGCTTCAAAAATTTCAACGTTTACGTTTTCTTTGGCTAATTTATAACCGCAACTTAAACCTGCTGGTCCAGCACCAATAATTATAACTTTCATTAATTAATTAATTAATTTGTTCTTTTTAATTTACGCTGTACTGTAAAGATGCAAAATACTATAATTGTTATAATATTTAGTGTTTATTATATTTTATTAAATAGCTACAGTTCTAAATCGAATATTTTTCTAAATCGTTTTGGTAATTGATCTTTAATAGAAATGATTTCTTTTGTAAATGGATGTTTGAATTCTAAAGCATAAGCATGTAAATACATTCCTTTTCCATTTAAAATTAAATTATTTAAAAAGTAATCTTTGTCGCCCAAAATTGGGTTTCCAATACTATGTAAGTGTTTTCTTAGTTGGTGTTTTTTTCCTGATTTAGGATTTAAATTGACTAAATTTAATATTTCAAAACGTTTGGATGGTACACTTGATAAAACGTTGTAGCTAGAAATGGCATCTTTACCTTCTATGGTAGTATTTATAGTGCCACTTTTTTGCATTTTTCCAATAGTAATAGCGTAGTAGCGTTTTTGTATGATTTTGTCTTTAAAAAGATTATTTAAAGCTGTAATACTAAGTGTGGTTTTTCCAATTAACAAAAGACCTGTTGTTGCGTAATCTAATCTATGAGCTGGTTGTGGTTTTGTAGCATTTGGTAAACTGCTTTTTTTTAAGTTTTGTATTAATGCATTTGTAACAGTTTTAAATGCATTACCACTAACCAAAAGACCTGCAGGCTTTTTTATAATTGCTAAATAATCGTCTTGAAACAAGACATCTAACTTCTGCTTAAATTGTTTCTTTTGTGGTATAATTTCTGGTGCAGAATAGGTTAAGGTTTCTCCTCCATAAATATAAGTTGCAGAAGTTCCTATAACACCATTTACACTAATAAATCCTTTTTTTAAGGCTTTTTTTAAAGCAGACTTACTCATCACCATTGTAAATATGCCAACGCCATAATCTTGAAGTCTTATAGGTTTTTCTTGTGTAATTACTATGTGACTTTGTTCTTGGATAAGATTTTGTTTTATTGATTTAATAAAAAAGCCTCTAAATATTTAGAGGCTTTTTAAAGTATTAGTTTTCGGTTTCTTGAGTTTCAGTATTATTAGCTTCTGGTTGTGGCTCGTTAGCTTTTCTAAGTTGCTTAATCAGTTTGTATTTGTTTTGCCATAAACCTAAGCTGTCTTTATGTTTTTCAATGTTTTTATATACATCTTTAACTAAAGGATTATCTGCTTTTGCATTGCTAAAAAATTGCAAGTTATTTTCGAGTTGATTAATTTCTCCTCTAACATCATCCATTTTTTTACGGATATAGTTTTGTTCATTATCTAATAAACGTCCATCTTTAGCAGAAGCTAAGTCTTGAATTTTATTTTCAAACTTAATCATTTCAGCTTCGGTTTTATTCAGGTCTAAAGACGTAAATAATGTATCTAAAGTTTGATTAAAATCGTTTTCTATATTACGTTTATTACTTGGAACTCTACCAATAGTTTTCCATTGATTGATGTAATCTTTAATTGTTACTAAGTCTTCCTTTTGATTTCCTTTTAAGGTGATTGCAGCAACTTCTTTTAATAAAGTTTCTTTTGTGGTAAAGGCAGTTTCTTCTTCAGCACTTGCTTCGTTACGTTTTTCTTTAATTCTGTCAAAATACGAATTACAAGCACCTCTAAATTGCTTCCAGATTCTATCGCTATCTTTTCTTGGTACGTGACCAATATTTCGCCAATCTGCTTGAATTTTTTTCATTAAAGGTGTTGTAGAAGCAAAGTCTTCGCTTGCCATATTGGCTTCAGCAATTTTTACTAATTCTAATTTTTTAGCTAAGTTGTTAAGTTGCTCTCCTTTTAACCCTTTGTAGTATTCGTTTTTGTTACGGTTAAAGCTTCTAACTGCAGCTTTGAATTCTGCCCAAGTAGCTTCGTTTACCTTAATAGGTACTTTTCCTGCTTTAAAGAAAGCTTCGCGTAAAGATTCAATTTCTTTAATTTTATTTTGCCAGCCACTATGATTGTCTATTTTTTCTGCAGCTAAAGTTTCGATTTTAGAAATAATTTCCTTTTTGTGTTCTAAATTTTTGATATACAAAGCGTCTAATTCCTTATAGTAATCTTGACGTTTATCATTGATTTTACGAGTTGCTTCTTTGAAACGTTCCCATACTGGTTCACGATGTTCTCTAGCAACTGGACCAATATCTTCCTTCCATATTTTGTGAAGATTTTGTAACTCTCTAAACGATCTATTTGTATTCTCGTCTTTAACTAATTCTTCAGCTCTAAGAATAATTTTTAATTTTTCAAGTAAATTATGTTCGAAATCTTTATCTCTTAAATCACGATCCAAATGCATTAAATCATAGAAACGCTCCACGTTAAAATGGTAGCTGTTCCATGCGTTATTATATTTATCTCTTGGAATTGGACCAGCAGATTTCCATTGGTTTTGTAATTCTTTAAATTGTTTGTGTTTATTACCTATTGAATCTTCATTATCAATAACAGTTTTCATGTTCTCAATAATTTCTAGTCTTAAACTTAGATTAGATTTTAAATTGTTTTCTAAATTTTTATAATAAGTCTTAGTTTTTTGTCTGTATTCTTTAAAGGCGTTATTAAAACTCTTCTTTAAAGGTGTAGAGTAGTAGAAGTCTATTTCGTTTCCGCCTTCGGCTAAAAACTCTTCTTTTTTGTCTTCTAAAAGTGTATTGAATTTGGTGTCAAAAGCCGTTTTTATTCCATCTACGTGTTTTTTTATAGTCTGAATTTTTTGGTGTTCTACCAAGTTTTCAAGCTCTAAAACTAATTCGTCTAGAGATAAGGTGTCATAATCCTTTTCTTCGATATCATGACGTTCTAGATGGCTTTCATCTTCTGCATCTTCTGCATTAGAATTATCTATTTCATTAATTAACTCATCTGAAGCTGTGTTTACTTCTTCGTTATTAATAGCTGCTGTGTTTTCCTCAATTCCTTCTGCTTTTGGCAGGTTATCTTGCTCAGACATTATAAAAATGTTTTATTTATTAAATACTAATTTAGACTTTAAAGATAGTGCTAAGCTATAAGTTTTCAAAGTAAAGCTTATAAATCCTTTATTTATTCCATATTTTCCAAGATTTTTCTGCTTGTAACTCTAACATTTCTAATCCGTTTTTTGTTTTTGCACCTTGTTTTTTACCACGTTTTAAAAACTCAGTTTCAGAAGGGTTATAGATTAAGTCGTAAAAAAGATGTTGAGTATTTATAGATCCGTAAGGTATATTTGGACAAGATTCCGTGTTTGGAAACGTGCCTAAAGGTGTACAGTTTATAATAATATGATATTTTGAAAGTACTTCTCTTGTGATGTCTTCATAACCTATAATGTTATTTTTAGCTATTCTAGACACCAATATGTAAGGGATTTTTAATCTTTCCAAAGCGTAAGAAACCGCTTTGCTTGCTCCGCCAGTACCCAAAATTAAAGCTTTTTTATGATGGCTTTCTAAAAGTGGTTTTAACGATTTTTCAAAACCATAATAATCTGTGTTAAAACCTTTTAGTTTTCCGTGCTTTGTGATTTTAATAGTATTTACAGCACCAATTTGTGCAGCTTTACTATTTAAACCATCTAATAACGGAATAATAGTTTCTTTGTAAGGAATAGTTACGTTATAACCTTTTATTGTACTGTCTTTAGTTACTGTTTTGAAGTCTTCAATTTTTGCTAAATCAAAATTTTGATAACTTGAGTTTAGAATGTTTTCGATTTTAAATTTTTTAGTAAAAAAACTTTCAGAAAAAGAGTAAGAAATGTTTTTGCCTATTAAGCCAAATTTACGCATATGATTGTTTTTTTTATCATAATATCCTAATACTAAAACTATGCCAATACCCAAAATTATATAAAAAACAGAAATTAGAGATTCTTGATTTAATTCGGGAATAAATCGTTGATAGTTTTCTATTGTAGGTTGGTTTTTAGAATCTAAAATAAGTGTATTGTATCTATCTGTTTTATAAAGTATAGTTTTAAAAGGCCAAACAACTCCTAAACTTCCTGTAATAAAACCAATTATTGAAGCTATTGTAATGCTTTTGTAATGTTTTAGTATATAATTTAATAGATGAGAAAACGTTACTAATCCGGTTATGGATCCTAATGTGAATACAATTAAAACTTTAAGCATTCTAAGACGTTCTAAATTATTTAGAAAACTAAAGTCACCGGTTAAAACTTCAATAAACGTATCGTAAAGCGCATTAACAGAATCAACTAAAAGTAGTACATAATTGCCTAAAAGAATTAATATGAAGGATCCAGAAAAACCAGGTAATGTCATCCCTGAAACACTAATAATTCCACACAAAAACACAAACCATAAATTGTCATTTTCTGTTGCAGGTCTTAAAAAAGTAATGCTTAGACCTAAAATAATTCCAATAATTAAAGACGTGATAGTGGTTTTTTTCCAATCTTTAAAATCCTTACTTATGTATATAATAGAGCCTATAATCATTCCAAAAAACACACTCCAAACATATAATTCATAATGTTTTATAAGGTAATCTAGTAATTTTGAAATACTAAAATAGCTTATAATCATTCCAAGAAATAGTAAGCTCAAAAAAGTACCATTTACATAATTAAAAAACGATTTAAATCTTCCTGTAAAAAGAAACTTAAAAGCATTTTTATTAAATCGTTGTAAAGAATAAATGAACTCTTCATAAAAACCAGCTACAAAAGCTACTACACCACCAGAAACACCAGGTACTTTGTTGGCTGCGCCCATTGCTAGTCCTTTTAAGACTAGAAGTACGCGACTTTTAAAAGTTTTAAGTGGCTGCTCCATTAATACGGTTATTTTTTTTGACCAAACTTTTCTAAGCTAAAAATAGTTAAAAAACCTAGAATCATTAGTCCAATAACAGCAAAACTTTGTGAGCTAATTAAATTGTTAATTTCTGAATAGTGAGTTGCCCAAATACTTTCTTCAACAATTGTTTTATAAGTTTCAAAATCTTGTGTTTGTTTTTGTAATACAGATAAAGTTCCTAAATTACTAACGTCAGAAAATAGTATAATTTCTCCTGTAGTTTCATTTAAAACAGATATGGTTTTTTTGTATGGCCAAATTTTATTTAAAGAACCAAATATGAACCCTGTTAATATTGCTAGAGTAGTGTTGTGGTAATTTTTAAATAACCATTTTAATAAATGGCTAAAACTTAAAAGACCAACCAATGCACCAAAAGCAAAAATGACTATTTTTTTAATATCGAAATCATGAAATGCATCACTTAATGTTTTATATGCGCCAAGAACAACTAAGATAAAAGAACCAGAAATGCCTGGTAAGATCATTGCACAAATAGCAATTGCTCCAGCAACAAATAAAAAATAAGGATTAGTGTTAGCACCTAAAGAAGGAAGAGATGTTATATAATACGCCAAAATTGCACCAATAATAAGTGCTGTAATTGTTGAAATACGCCACTTTTTTATTTGTTTACCAACAAAGAAAATACTGGCAATAATTAAACCAAAGAAAAACGACCATATTAAAACAGGATGTTGTTCTATTAAAAATTTTGCTAAGCGCATAAAGCTTACAAAACTAACTACAATACCTGTTAAAAGCGCAAGTATAAAATTACCATTTAATTTGGACCAAAAAGACTTGAAGCCATCTTTTTTTAGTGTGGTAAATAATGATAAGTTTACGTTGCTAATTGTAGTAATTAACTCTTCATAAATACCAGAAATAAAGGCTATTGTTCCGCCAGAAACTCCAGGTACAGCATCTGCTGCGCCCATTGCAGTTCCTTTTAATGCTATTACAAAATAATCTTTTATGCTACGTTGCATTTGCTTTTAGTTTTAAAACCTAAAGGTATGCAAAATATAAAAGAAGCCTTTTTATAAAATGAATTTTTTTAAAGCATTTACATATAAAGGAGATTCTGATAATAGTGGAAATAATTCTTTAATTACAAAAAGATACTCCTTGTCAAAATTCATTCCATTACTTAAATGATAGGTTGCTTTTTCTATTTCGTGCAGCTTGAAGTAAATGCCAGCTAATCGGAATTCAATTTCTGCATTTTCAGGATGATACTCCATTGCTTGTAGCAAGTTATACATAGCAGTTTCTTCTTCACCTAACTTAATTAAAATGTCAGCTCTTGTAAGCCAGGTTTCTAGCTCATAATTACCTAATTCTATAGTTTTTTTGTAGCCACGTTCTGCTTCTTCAAAAAAGTTTAATCGTAAATTAATACTAGCATACAAATTCCAGTATGTTACATTTTCAGAATCAAGATGTATTGCTTTATTTATGTAATATAACGCTTTCTGGAAATTGTTTTGTTTCGAATAAAACTTGGTAATTGCAATCCAACCTTTATCTAAAGATGGATCTTCGTGAACTGTTTTATAATAATATTCTAAAGCTAATTTATTATTACCTAGTTTTTCATAACATTTTGCAATTTGTAAAAGCGCAAAAGAAGTTGGATCTTCTAAACTTAAAGTAATTGCATAATTTTCTATAGCCTTATTATGCTTATTTAGTTTTTCTAATGTTTTTCCTTTTTCGATATATGCTCCTACAAAAGTATCGTCTGATATAATAGCAAAATCAAAAGCTCTTAATGCTTTTTTGTAATCTTTTAAATCGTAATGTAATTTACCTAGTTGATGCCAAGCAATTTCCGAATAAGGGTTTGCGTCTAAATATTTATTTAGAAACTCTATAGCTTCCTTCGTTTGTTCTAAAAATTCAAAACAGTATATTACGTTGTAAAGTGATGCATAATCATATTTGTCCACTTCTAAACATTTCATAAAGCTGTTTTTAGCATCTTCAAATTGATCTAAGAATAAATATTCCATTCCAATTAAAGAGTAAATATCTGATGTTTCTTGACTTAACTCTAAAGCTTTAGATAAAAAAGTTATCGCTTCTTTATGTTTATCTTGTTTAGACAATAAATTAGCTTTCTGTATATAAACCTCTTCGTTAGTTGGTTCTAATAAGTGAAGTTCATCTAATATCTGATTAGCTTTTGGTAAATCATTTTCAAAAATGTAGATTTCAACTTTAAATAATTTCAAATTTGTTGAAAAAGGATGCTGATCCAAACCTAGTTTAATAGCTTTTTTAGCCAAAGCAACTTTTCCATTATTTAAATAAAAATGAATAATACTTTCAAATTCATCTGAATCAAAAAACAACAAACTGTTGGTTTTTAACATCTTCTCGAACTTTGAAATCGATATTTTATGATTTGGTTCTTCTTGACTAAACTGCATATGCAAGCTATTTAATTACATTTAAATGTAATGTCTATTTTACTTGAAGCGGCATTTTATAAGAAATGTTTTTAACAAAGTAATAAACATTTCTTGTGGCGCTAGTTTTTGTTTTTAGGTTGATTTTTGAGATATAAAAATAATATTTAATTATTTTTTATATTATTAAGTAAGTCAATAATAATGCCACAACCTTTCAGGATTTCTTCGTTAGAAATAGTTAAAGGTGGCGTAATTCTAATGGCTTTAGTTTCAAATAATAACCAGAATAAAATTAAACCTTGCTCTTGTGCTTGTAAAACCACTTGGTTGGTAATATCTGCTGAAGCTGTAATAACTGCTAACATTAAACCTTTTCCTCTAATTTCTGTTATTAATGGATGCTTTAAATATTTTCTGATTAACTTTTCTTTTTCCAAAGCTTCTGTCATTAAGTCACTTTCGTTAACTTCTTTTATTGTAGCTAATGCTGCCGCTGCAATTACGGGATTTCCTCCAAATGTAGTAATGTGTCCTAATTTGGGCTTATCTTTTAGTTGCGACATTAATTCTGTAGATGCTGTAAATGCACCTATTGGTAATCCACCTCCAAGACCTTTACCAGTAACTAAAATGTCCGGAATTACGTTATAGTTTTCAAAACCAAATAATTTACCGGTCCTTCCAATTCCTGGTTGAATTTCATCTAAAATTAATAAAGCTCCAACTTCTTTACATCTAGCTTTGACTTTTGTTAAATAATTATTTATAGGTTCTATAAAGCCAGCACCACCTTGAATGGTTTCCAAAACAACGCAAGCAGTTTTTGTAGTAATATGCTTTAAATGCGGTTCATAGTTAAATGTAATATGACTTATGCCTGGTAATAATGGTCTAAAAACACTTTTGCGCTCCTCAAAATCCATTAAACTTAAAGATCCAATTGTATTTCCGTGATAAGCGTTATGCGCTGCAATAATCTGACTTCTTCCGGTTGCCCTACGAGCTAATTTTAATGCACCTTCAATTGCTTCTGTACCAGAATTTACTAAATATGTTTGGTTTAAAGGTTCTGGCAAATGGTTTGCAAAATATGTAGCTAAATCTACTGCTGGTTTTTGTGCATATTCGCCATAAACCATAACATGCATATATGTTTCTGCTTGCTTTTGAATGGCTTTAACTACTTTTGGGTGACAATGGCCTAAACTACAAGCTGAAACTCCAGCAACAAAATCTAAATATGCTTTATTCTTTGTGTCGTAGATGTAGCTGCCTTTTGCATGAGAAATCTCTAATGCTAAAGGATACGGTGATGTTTGCGCTTGATATTTAAAAAAACCTTGCTTCATTATTTTTTTGGAGCTACTTCTAGAATTGGTTTAGCTACTAGTTTGCGTTTTCCTTTTTTGTTTTTTGAAATGAATTTTTTAGGTAAATTTCTTGATGATTTTGGTAGTTTATCTTTTTTTGTGAGGTTTTTGTCTTCAGCAATTTTGTCTGCATCAATCATACGATTGATTAGTTTCTCATCGAAAAATTCTTCTTCTGGAAGCGCTTCTTCAATACCTTTTATTTTAGGTAAATTAAGTGGTAAATCCTCAGAAAATAAATCCTCTACATTTTTAGGTCTTTCTTCTTCTCTCCAATTGAAACCTTTTAGAATGCGCTCTTTAGCATTAATTTCTTCTTCTTTAAAAAGTGTACCATCTACTTGTTGTAATTTTCTTAATTCTACAACATCTTGACTTTCAAAAAAGATAGAAATATTGGCAGATTTGGAACGTTCTATGCCAATTAAATCATCTTCTTCGTTTCTAGCGTAGTAAATAGATTCGGCATTTTTTAGTATGTCTACTTGATAAATTTCATTTTTGTCATTAAATAATCCAATCAAACGTTGACCGGAAATTTGATTATAGCCATTAACATCTATGCTGTCTTTACTTATCATAAAAGCATTTTTAAATACTTTGAGCGAATCTATTTTTTCTGTTTCAGGATTAGATATAATATGGATTGTATCTCCAGTCATCTGATTTTTTAGGTGCCATAAAACAGGTTTTCTTGTTTTAGAAAATGCATCAATTTTACCTTTGTTAATATTAATTAACTCGGTTAGTCCTTTTTGATGATTAACATGAAGTGAATCAGCTTTTCCACTTAAATCAGATTTATAGATTTTAGCATTCTTAAAAGCTCTAGTAATGCGTTTGTCTGCTTTACCAGTAACCATTAATGTATCTGCGTGAATATATATACTATCGTTTTCTTGAATTGTTATAGCTAAAGCACGTTTAGTAATAAAAACAGAATCTTTTGCCCTATACACTTCGGCATAATGACCTTTTATTATACTGTTGTTTATGGTGTCTGTAACTGTAATATTATTTGTAGCTGATGCAAAATTCTTACTTCTATCAAAATATAAACTATCACCTTTTACTTCTCTGTTATCATAATCAATTTTTGCGTTTTTTTCAAAATAACCTGTGTCATTATTAGTATCGTAAAAACCACGTTCACTATAAATTTCACTTGTTTCTCCTACAATATCAGATGGACCATACATATAGGCGTGACCTGTTTCTGTATAAAAATCTAACTGATTTGTAGTTAATATATATTCTGGATTTACCAATTTAACTGTGTTAAGGAAGCGGTATTTTTTCTCCTTCATATAAAAACGTCCAACTGTACTTGTAATAACACCTGAAGAATCTCTAACTACGCGTCCGCCAGATTTATAATAAGCTTGTTGTGCTTCTCTATTAAAATATAAAGTATCTGTTGTTAGTGTAGAGCTTGGTTCGGTTAATAATACATCACCACTTGCAAATGCTAATTTTGTTTTACCAGAATATTCTGCATACTTAGCGGTAAGGTTAATAGTATCTCCTTGTTTCATTACTACATTTCCATAAGCTTCAATAAAATCTTCTTTACCATAAAAAATAGCTTTATCGCAATACATATCAATTCCTTCGTGATAAATATGAACTTGAGCTTGATTATTTCGTGTAAGAATACTTGCTCCAGGATGATTTTTTTCATCTTTATCTCCAAAGCCCGCTTCTTTAATTTCTATAGTTTTATTTTGAGTAAAAGCTATTTGCGTAATTAAACCAAAAAGAAAGAGTAGGAGATATGTAGATTTTAAATGTTTCAATGTTAATTGTGTTTGATTTCAAAAGTAACAATATTATTAATGTGCTATTGTACTTTATGAAATATTTAATACCAAAAAACCTGCCAATAGATTTAAAGGCAGGTTTTTGTTACTATATTTAAAAATAGACTATCTGAAAATTGTTTGTTTTCTGTCTGGTCCAACAGAAACTATTTTTATTGGTGTGTCTAATTCTTTTTCTAAAAATGCAATATAATCGTGAACTTCTTTAGGTAGTTCAGCTTCAGTACTCATTTTAGTTAAGTCTTCTTTCCAACCTTTAAATTCTTGATATATAGGTGTTACGTTTTCCGGTTCAATACTATATGGTAAGTGAGAAATTTCTTTTCCTTTATATAAATATTTAGTTGCTACTTTAATAGAATCAAATCCAGATAAAACATCAGATTTCATCATCATTAATTGTGTAACTCCATTTACATCTACTGCATATTTTAATGCTACTAAATCTAACCAACCACAACGTCTTGCTCTTCCTGTAACAGCACCAAATTCGTTACCAATCTTAGCCATTTTAGCTCCAACTTCATCAAATAATTCTGTTGGAAAAGGCCCAGAACCTACACGAGTGGTATAAGCTTTAAATATTCCATAAACATCTTTTACTTTGTTTGGAGCAACTCCTAAACCTGTACAAGCGCCAGCAGCAGTTGTGTTACTTGATGTTACAAATGGATATGTTCCAAAATCTATATCTAATAAAGATCCTTGAGCACCTTCTGCTAAAACTGTTTTTCCTGCTTTTAAGTTGCTGTTAATAAATTCTTCACTATCTATAAATTGTAATTCTTTTAAACGTTCTACAGCATCAAAAAATTCCACTTCCATTTCGTCTAAGTCATACTGTACATCTACGTTATAGAATTTAATCATAGCTTCATGTTTATTAGCAAGGCTACGGTATTTTTCTTTCCAGTTAGGTAATTCTAAATCACCAATTCTAATTCCATTACGTCCGGTTTTGTCCATATATGTTGGACCAATACCTTTTAATGTAGAACCAATCTTTGCTTTTCCTTTACTAGCTTCACTTGCAGCGTCTAATAAACGATGTGTTGGAAGAATGACATGAGCTTTACGAGAAACGATAAGTGTTTTTTTATAGTCAATTTTAAATTGATCAAGACCTTCCAATTCTTTAATAAAAACTACTGGGTCAATTACAACACCATTACCAATAACATTGGTAGAGGTTTTATGAAAAATTCCAGAAGGAATAGTTCTTAAAACATGTTTAATACCGTCAAATTCTAGAGTATGACCTGCATTTGGTCCTCCTTGAAAACGAGCGATAATATCATAGTTTGCTGTTAATACATCGACAATTTTTCCTTTGCCTTCATCTCCCCATTGTAATCCAAGTAGTAAATCTACTGCCATTTTTTTAGTTATTTAGTATCTTTACGTGTGCCGTAAAAATATAATGAATGATTGGTTATATTGATATCAAAAACCTCTTCGATGGTTTTTTTAATAGTTTGAATTCTTGGGTCGCAAAACTCGATAACCTCGCCAGTATCTGTTAATATAACGTGATCGTGTTGTTTATCGAAATATGATTTTTCATAATGAGCTTGACTTTGTCCAAATTGGTGTTTACGAACTAAGGCACATTCTAAAAGTAATTCTATCGTATTGTAAAGTGTAGCTCTGCTAACACGATACTTTTTGTTTTTCATTTTTATGTACAAAGATTCGATATCGAAATGCTCGTCACTTTCATAAATCTCTTGCAAGATAGCGTAGCGTTCTGGTGTTTTTCGATGGCCTTTGGTCTCTAAAAACTTAGTAAAGACATTTTTTACAATATCTTGGTTTTTTAATGTTGTTGTTTCATTCATATTTGCGGTTGCAAATTTACACAATTTTTAAACTCTATCGACTTTATGAATACCATTAATTTTCTTAAGATTTTCAATTAGCTTTTTTAAATGATTTTTGTTTTTTATTACAAGATTAATATTACCTGTAAAAACGCCATCATCTGACTGGAAATTTAAGCCATTTATGTTTACATGCATATTTGAAGAAATTACTTTGGTAACATCATTTAACAAGCCAACGTTGTCAATTCCAGTTAATTTAATCTGAGCAGTAAATTCTTGTTGTGAAGAGTCTATCCATTTAGCCGAAATAATTCTGTAAGCATAATTTGATTGAAGACTTACGGCATTTGGGCAATTTTTTTTATGAACTTTTATACCTTCATTTATAGTAATAAAACCAAAAACAGTATCTCCAGGAATTGGTGTGCAGCAGGATGATAGTTTGTAGTCTAATCGTTCTTCCTCTTTTCCAAAAACTAATAAATCGAATTTATCTGTAACTTCATCTTTATTAATTGTGTCTTTGTTTGTATCAGATTTTCTAGAAATTTTATTTTTAATAAAATTCATTAAGGCATTGCTTCTTGAAGCAGCATAACCTTTTATGGCAGGACTATCTATGGTTCCAATACCAACACGATAAAATAAATCTAAACTTGTTTTTAATTTGAAATGACTAACCATTTCGTTAATAGATTTCTCGTTTATAGTTATTTTTAATTGTTTTAATTTTCGTCGTAAAATTTCTTTTCCATCTTCGGCAATTAATTTCTTTTCCTCTTTTAAAAGTGATTTAATTTTACTTTTAGCTCTTGAGGTAGAAACATAGTTTAGCCAGTTTGGATTTGGCTTAGAATTTTCTGAGGTAATAATTTCTACCTGATCTCCACTTTTTAATTCTGTACTTAGCGGTACTAGTTTTCCATTAACTTTTGCACCACGTGTTTTCATACCAACTTGTGTATGGATGTTAAACGAGAAATCTAAAGGTGTTGCACCTTTAGGCAAGGATTTTAAATCTCCTTGAGGTGTAAAAACAAAGATTTCTTTAGAATATAAGTTTAATTTAAATTGCTCTACAAAATCTACTGCATTTGTAGTGTTATTCTCCAAAGCTTCTTGTAGGCGGTTAACCCAAATATCTAAACTGTCTTCTTTATCACCTTGGTTCTTATATTTATAATGTGCAGCATAACCTTTTTCTGCAATTTCATTCATTCTTTCACTTCTTACTTGCACTTCTACCCAGCGACCTTTTGGTCCCATAACTGTAATATGCAAAGCTTCATAACCTGTAGATTTTGGAGAAGAAATCCAATCTCTTAACCTAATAGGGTTAGGGATAAAATGATCTGTTACTATTGAGTAGATTTTCCAAGCAAAAAACTTTTCATCTTTAGGTTCACTTTTATAAATAATTCTAACAGCAAATTTATCGTAAACCTCATCAAAACTCACGCCTTGTTTTGCCATCTTTCTTTTAATAGAAAAAATGGATTTTGGTCTTCCTTTTATAGCGTAATCTAAACCTTCTCTATCTAAAGACGTTTTTATTATTTCATTAAATTCTTTTATGTATTGATCTTGCTCTTCTTTGCTTTCTTCTAGCTTACTTTGTAAGTCATTATAGACTTCTGGTTCAGTATATTTTAGACCTAAATCTTCAAGTTCTGTTTTTATATTATACAAACCAATCCTATGCGCTAAAGGCGCATAAATGTATAAAGTTTCGCTTGCAATTTTAATTTGTTTATCTGCACGCATTGAGTCCATAGTTTGCATATTATGCAATCTATCTGCTATCTTTATAATAATTACACGTACATCGTCATTTAAAGTAAGGAGCATTTTTCTAAAATTCTCAGCTTGTAAGCTTACGTCCTTATCTTTTTTAAGTGAAGAAATTTTAGTTAGCCCATCTACGATTCGTGCAACGGTTTCTCCAAATAACTGTTCTATGTCGTTAATTGAATAGTCTTCGTTGTCTTCTACTACATCATGAAGTAAAGCTGCAGCAATAGATGTAGCGTCTAAACCAATTTCTTGTGCTACAATTTTTGCTACTGCAATTGGATGGAAGATATAAGCTTCGCCACTTTTTCTGCGTTGCTCTTTGTGTGCATCTACAGCAACTTCAAAAGCCTTTCGGATTAGTTTTTTATCGTCTTCAGATAACGTTAAATAGCTTACACGAAGTAATTCTCTGTAAGCATTTGTTATAGCAGCATTTTCTTGTTCGATTTGTAAATCCGTCATACGTTTCAAGTTAGGCTAAGTTGAAACTTAAAAATACAATAATTAATGATATAGAAAAGCTAAGAATTAAAAAATATTAGTCTTTATTTTGATAATAGACTTCTGCTTTTAAACCAATACCATAATTGTTCATTCCTTTAGCTAAAAGGTTAGAGTTAGATATGTTTTTTTTATCAAATAAAATCCAGTTTCCATCATTTAAAAAGATACGTTTTACAAAAGTTCTTTTTTCTAAAATGGTGTTTGTAAATGGAAGTAAAGGCCTAAAAGTTGTAGATACTTTAACAATACCACGTCTGGTTTTTACTTCTTGGTATTTTTTGTTTGGTAATAATTTTCCTTTTGGATCTGTAAATCCCATTATTTGAATCGATACAAAAACCCCATTTTTAGGAATATAAATGTTATGTTCTTTAATGTTTAACTCGTAAAACTTCTCGTTTTCTTCAGTGGCAACAAAAACAATATTTCCATAATTAATAACTTCCCCAGGAAACCCATCAATATTTTCATAGAATTGAACTCTGAATAAGGTGGAAAATTTACGTTTTTTAGTGTCTTTTCTGTTTCTAGTGCGCCAATCTTTTGCCTCAGTTTTTATTGGAATATAGAGTTTTGTAATGCGTTTTGGTAATTTTTCTTTATTTGGAAAAAATACAGCAATTTCAGATTCTATAGTTGGTAACCAACATTGATGATAATCGTTATGAAAAACAGGGTCTATTTCTTTAATTCTAAATTTACCTTTTGGTTTTGCTGTTATTGTAATTTCTTGTAGCTGATTTGAAAATGGTTCTAACGTTATAGTTTTTGGTAAATTCTCTGTTGGGATTTTAAAATCTTTAAATCCTACAGATGAAATATACAACGTGTCAATATCACTATACAATTTTTTTGTAAAAAGAAAAGAACCTTCATCGTCTGCAAAAAGGCCATTTCCATTTCCAAACGAAATAGTTGCAAATGGTACAGGATTATTACTTTCTTTATCTAATAATTTAGTCTGAGCAGAAACATTAAATGTAATAAAACTTATAAATGCAAAAAGTGTAAAACGTACTATCATAGTCTCAAATATAACAAAAACAATGCCTGATTTATTGTTGTATACTATGTTTTTTTGGTTTTTTCAATTTTATTAGGCTTTTTTAAAACTTACCTTGTTGTAAATTAATACCAACGTTTTTTCTTCTTTTTAGACGCTTCACTTTTTCGTCCTTTTTTATGCTTACTTCCAGTTTTATTAGAAGTGTGAACTTCTTTTTTTGCTTTAGGATCTAGTGGATATGGATGGTCTTCCACTACATTTAATTGTAAATTGATTAGTTTTTGTATACTTAAAACATATGCTTTTTCATCTGCAGAACAAAAAGAATAGGCTATTCCTACTTGTCCTGCACGAGCTGTTCTTCCAATTCTATGAACATAGGTTTCTGGAATGTTAGGTAAGTCAAAATTAATTACTGCATCTAAACTATCCACATCTAATCCACGAGCAGCAACATCTGTAGCAACTAGAATATCTACTTTTTTCTTTTTAAAACTTTTTAAAGCTTCTTGTCTTTCTGTTTGACTTCTGTCTCCATGAAGACTTTCTACACTAAAGCCATTTTTAAGTAGCGATTGATATAATTTATCTACGCCATATTTAGTACGTCTAAATATAATAATATGACCTTTTATGGTATTTCTTAATAAGTGCAAGCATAATTCAATTTTATCTGGTTTAGGGACAAAATATAATTGCTGACTCACATTTTTTGAAGTCGATGAGTTTTGAGAAACTTCTATACGTTTAGGGTCTTTTAAAATGTCTTTGGCTAGTTGTTCTACTTTAAATGGAATTGTTGCCGAAAACAATAAGGTTTGCTTTGTTTTAGGACATAGACGCACTAATTTTTTTACATCGTCTATAAAACCCATATCTAGCATTAAATCTGCTTCGTCTAAAACTAAGGTTTCTATATAGTCTAAGTTTATTATATCTTGTTTATGTAGGTCTAAAAGTCTACCTGGAGTTGCAATTAAAATATCAACGCCATTTTTTAGAGCTTCTTGTTGTGGTTCTAAAGCTGTACCACCAAAAACTACTGTAGAGGTTAATTTGGTATGTGTACTATATTTAGTGAAATCTTCTGAAATTTGTACAGCTAATTCTCTAGTTGGACTAACTATTAAAGCTTTTACTGTTTTTCCTTTTTTAGGTGCATCTTGTCTGTCGTATAATTGTTGAAGAATTGGTAGTGCAAACGCAGCTGTTTTTCCTGTTCCAGTTTGAGCTGAAGCTATAATATCTTGTCTGTCTAAAATTAATGGAATACTTTTTTCCTGAATTAATGTAGGATTATCGTAGCCAGATTCTGCTATTGCACGAAGTATTGGTCTGTTTAATTTTAAGGCTTTGAATGACATTTTTTTTGCTTTGCAACAAAGGTATGTTATTTAGTTGGTAATTTTTTTGATGAAGATTTTAAAGTTCGTTTAACAGGACAATATGAAATTGTTTTAATCTATTAAAATAATAGTTAAATGAAATTAGTTTAAAAAAAAGAACAAATTCAAGTGAGTAGTTTTTGATTTTAAACTTTTAATAATCCGAAATTTTGTAATTCTAATATAGATTTAGAAAACCAGAATAATTCAAAATTCTCAAACTCAGTTTCAAAATCTGTTTTAAGTTCCCCAAAAGTATAAGTAGTAGAATTTGTTGGTTTTAATTCTGGTAATTTGCTTAGTAGCCAATTACCCTCATTTTTATTTAGAGTGATTTGATGTGTTTCGGTCTTATTATGAAACGTTAGTTTTAATTGGAAAAACGTTTGTCCTTTTTTAGATTTCGAAAATTCTTCGACTAAAGGTTCATGACCTAACCAGACTATTTTAGCTTTAGATTTTATGCTAAAGTTTTGTTCTTCAGTAAGACAATCTTCAATATAATTAGGATTAATAGTAGTTGTAGGAATTTTAAAATCAAACCAATCTTTTAATTCTAAATCAAAACCAATTCCGTGCATAAAATTAAATAATGATTTTTTTAATCCAAAACTAAATTTACTGTGATCTATTCCTGTATTATCGGTAAAGTCTACATCGTTATTTGCAAAAGAAATATTGTTGTAATGTGGCGTAATATTATAAGCTTCGGGATCTTTACCAATGGGACTATGAGTAGTTAAAGCAAACTGATGCCAAAATCCAGATTGAATAATTCCAAGCTCAAATAACTGACGTACCATTTCCAAACTGTCTATAGTTTCCTGCTCGGTTTGGGTTGGATAACCATACATTAAATAGGAGTGAACCATAATATTGGTTTCCGTAAAATAGCGAGTTACTTTTGCCACTTGTTCTACTGTAACGCCTTTATCAATCAATTTTAATAATCTGTCCGATGCGACTTCTAACCCACCAGAAACTGCAATACAACCAGAGACTTTAAGTAATAAACATAAGTCTTTGGTAAAGTTTTTTTCGAATCTAATGTTGGTCCACCAAGTTACGGTTAAACCTCTTTTTATAATTTCTAAAGCTAAAGCTTTCATTAAAGCTGGTGGCGCAGCTTCATCTACAAAATGAAATCCGTTTTCTCCCGTTTGGTCTATAAGTTGTTCCATTCTGTCTGCTAATAATTTAGCAGCAATAGGTTCGTAAATTTTAATGTAGTCTAAACTAATATCGCAAAAAGTACATTTCCCCCAATAACAACCATGTGCCATTGTTAATTTGTTCCATCTACCATCGCTCCATAAACTATGCATTGGATTGGCTATTTCTATAACAGAAATATAATTATCTAACTGTAAATCTGAATAATCTGGCGTGCCAACTAAAGCCTGTTTATAATCTAGTTTTGTGGTATTGTTTTTATAAACAACGTGGTTGTTTTCTAATAAAAAGGTGCGTTTAAATTCAGGGTTTTCGGTTGGAGTAGAAGTGATGTGTTCGTGTAAAAGTTCTAACGGTAATTCGCCATCGTCTAATGTAATAAAATCGAAAAATTTAAAAACACGTGTATCTCTTATTTGGCGTAACTCTGTATTTGGAAATCCGCCACCAAGCGAAATTTTAATTTCAGAGTATTTCGTTTTTATAAACTGAGCACATTTAAAAGCACTATATAAATTACCAGGAAATGGTACAGAAATACATACCAATTTAGGTTGCGTAGTTTTTAGTTTTTGATCTAAAAGTTTTAGCGTGATATCATCTATGTAAGTTGACTCTAGCTGTAATTCTTCATATAAAGTATTAAAATTATTGGCACTTTGACCTAAGCGTTCTGCATAGCGTGAAAAACCAAAATTTGGATCTATACATTCTATAATAAAATCCGATAAATCTTCTAAATATAGTGTTGCAAAATGCTTGGCTTTATCTTGTAAACCCATAGAGCCAAAAGCCCATTCCATATCGTCTAACTGATCAAAACGAGAAGCTTGTGGTAAATAAGAATCTGTACACAGTAAACGTGCAAACGTTGGTTTTTTTCCTTGTAAAAAAGATACAACGTTGTCTAATGGTCTTAAATAATCTTGACGTAACGCATAAATTCTTTTACAATTTTCTGAAAAGATAGTGTCATTCTTAAAAGCAATATTAAATAACTCTGAAAACGTTTTTTTTGTAAATAATTCTAAAATTACTTCTATACCTAAATCACACTGAAAAGTACTAATGTTTTTAGTGTTTAAAAAACCTTTTAAATACGCAGTTGCCGGATATGGCGTATTTAACTGTGTAAATGGTGGTGTTATTAATAAAAGATCTTTCAAAGTGGTTTTGCTTTTGTTTGTAAAGGTAATTATAAAAGACTTTTTATTTAGTTTTTTTATTTGTTGGGGTTTATGGGATTTTTTTAAGGTTAATGTTAGACTTGTTATGTTGTTTAAGTTAATAATATATTTATGTCTTATTAATCTCAATGTTTTTATGTTTCATAAGAAGAAATTAATAAATTGCTATCTTTGAGGTCTGTAGCTTGATAAAATCTTGTCTTGTACTCTTTTTTTGAGTGAACTTCAGATAAAAAGTTAACTAACTAACCAAAACATAATGTCTAAGCATTCTTCTTCTCTCCATTACTTTAAAAACAAATGTTTAATTCTTTTACTTGTTTTTAGTTTTACTAGTTTGACTGTTAGTGCGCAAGCTACAGTAGAATTTCGTATATCTTCTGTGTTTACTGATTTAGATGATATGGATGGGTTTCCTAGTGGAGATAGTGATCCTGTTTGGTGTTACGAGATTTTGGATAATAGTTTTTCGAGAATCGGAGAAGGTAATGTAGAATACGAAAATACAAATTGTTTAGGATCTGAAACTCCAAATGATATTTTTTTCTCAGAAACTTATAGCTGTAGTGCTCCAACTAGTTACCAGTTTAGATGGCGTGCAAGAGAAAAGGATGACACATTACCTGGAGATGTAAACTCTACAGTTGGTGATGCTGTAACTACGTTGCAAACAATTAATATTCCTGCAGCTAGTATTAACTTACTTCAATCAGCATGGACAACACTTAACACCTATACAACTACAGTAACAGGAGATTCTTGTGGTGGAGGAAGTACCGTTACATGGCAAATTAGGCTACAATATAGAACAATTTTTAGCTCTTGGCCACATAATGGTAATGACTTAATTTGCAATGCTATAAATTTAGGTGCTTTAGCTTCTGGGGATTCACTTGGTAATTCTAATCTTAGTAATTATACTAACTTATGTGCAGGAAGTGCTGGAGAGCCAAATGCTTGGGGTGGAAATAATGATCAAGGTGTGTGGTTTCAATTTACTACGTCTAGTAATTCTGGATCAGTTACATCAATTTCGGCCTATAGTGATCCACAAACTGTAGGAGATCAAATAGATTTACAATTAGCTATTTATGAGTCAAGTAATGGTACTTGTTCTGGAGCTTTAACTTTAATAGGTGAAGATTATCAAGGTGCTGGAATAATATTTGATGAAGACCTGCAAGTGTCTTGTTTAAAGCCAAATACTACGTATTATGTTTTAGTAGATGGTGAAGAGCAACTAATACCTTCTGGTGGAGGCGAAGGTTATTTTGGTCTACAAATTACAGATAATGGAGTGCAACAAGCAGCAGATTTAATATGCGACGCCGAAAATTTAGGACAAGTTCCTGATAATGGTAATGTGGCAACACCTTCCTTAAGTCAATCTAATAATTGTGCGACCTTTACAAGTGATCCTACTCCAAGTAATTGGAGTATTGATAAAGCTGTTTGGTTTCAATTTCAAGCACCAACAAGTGGGAATGTTATAATTAATGCCGTTTCAGATTTACCTTTTCCAACTGGTACAGATGTTATAGATATACAATTGGCTGTGTACTCAAGTGATAATAATACTTGTTCGGGAACACTTACCGAACTTGTGAGCTCTTATGAAGCTTCATCTTTTAATGAAAATTTAAACATAGAATGTTTAGACTCAGGTGAAAATTATTGGGTATTGTTAGATGGTAGTTCTATAAATGTAGATGGTGTTTTTGATTTAACCATAACAGATGGAACTATGGCTTGTAGTACTTTAGGAGTAGGTTCTTTTGAAAAGGACGAGCTGTTTTTGGTCTACCCAAATCCAAATTCAGGTATATTTAATATAAAATCTGATTTTGATGGTTCTTTTGTAATTGTAAATCAATTTGGGCAGAAAGTACATTCGTTTGATGTTGATTCAAATATTGAAAAAAGTGTGAATATGAGTAATCTTGCAAATGGCATTTATTATATAATAGGAAATTCCAATGGTAAACAGGTAACTAAGAAGCTAGTGTTAAATAAATAAATATGGATTATTATTATTATTATTAAAATACCATATCCTTATGAGATTATATATTAAAAAAAATATATAGAAGTAGCCATTGAAAAGACATATTTTTTGCTTTAATGATTTTAATTTTTATGTAGTATTAAAAAAGCTCAAATACTAATCAATGTATTTGAGCTTTTTTAACTATTAGATGACTTATTATTGAATAATAATCTTTTTAGTAATAGATGTGTTATTTTGGTTTACTTGTAACAAATAAATGCCTGAAGCCAAATTTGATACATTCAAGCTTGTTTGAAACTTTTCACTTCTAACACTTAAGTCGTCTCTCTTCATAATTAAACGTCCTCTAACATCTAATATATTTATGCTAACTTTATTATTATTATTATTATTATTATTATTATTATTTTGAGAGTTAAAAGCAATGTTAATGACATTATTTGTTGGGTTAGGGAAGATGCTAAAATCTTGAAATTTATTATTTTTTATTACAGATAAAGATTCAGCTCTACCAAAGTAATAAGTTCCTTCCATACCTTGAGTAAACGTAGCAGAAGCTTTTAAAGCATTTGCGCCAAAGTTTGTTATAGTTATTGTAGAGAATTCGCTAGTTGAAGCTCCAATACGTCTCACACCTAAAGCATTTTGTGCATTGCCTGTAGATGACGTCCAACCATTAATTTCAGTGTTTGTAAAATAGAAATCTATAGTTACGTTTCCTGAATTATTAATATTTGTTGGTGTGATAGTAAAAGTTTTATCCATTACATTATCTGCTACTGTACTTCCATTATATGATTGAGTACTTGTTCCTGCTCTAGATACAGAGGTTGCTGTACAGCCATAATTAAAATTAGTGTTTGGTGAAATACTTAACATAGCATTACCTGTATTGTTGTCACTCGCATTTAATGAACCTACAATGTTAATCTGTGCACTATCATTTGAAACAGACTGATTTATAGCGGTTTGAACTAAAGTATCAGATAATTCGGTAACCGTTAACGTATCCCAAATTAGTGAGCCATTATCATTATTAAAACCTTGAGTAGGAATTATAGTATGACGTACAACTAATCTAATATTTGTACCTCTTACAGCTATTAATTCTGGTGTATTAAATGGTATTTCAACATTTATTAAGTCATTATTACCCGTAAAACCAGGTGCTAAAAAAGCATTACCAATTTGTATGTATTCATTATTTTCTGTTAAAATATAAAAAACTGCAACCTCTGTGCTACCTAATGAGTATAAGGCATGACTTACATCTAATCTATTAGCTGTTGATGATACAGGGAATGTTTCCGTGAAAAGATAATCATCTGTAGAAGTATCATTCGTATCAGACGTTGAAATTGCAGCAAAACCTTCTATTACTCCAGCAAGGTATAAATTACTTGCCGGCTGCACATCAGTTGTGAACCAAGTAGAAGTTGCGGTGTCAACATTAAGAATAGACCAAGTATTCGAATTACTAGTCTGAAAATCAGTTTGGTAATCTTGATATGTTGATTGTGCAATATCTAAATCATCACTAATGATAGTGTGATTAAACTCTACCAATGAAGCAATTGTGTTACCAGCGGTATTAACACTTAAATTTAAAGTAATAGTTTCGTCTGTTTCTACAAAGTCATCTTCAAATATTCTTAAAGTAATGGTATTATTTCCTGAAGCTGAAGTTGCTCCTGCTGTAAAAGTTACTGAATTATCAATTAATTCAAAATCTTCGTTTTCTATTGCTGTTCCTGAATTTAGAAGGCTTACTGTAGCTGATTGAGAACCACCATCACTTAGTGAAATATTAAACGTATAATCTGTAAAATTACAGTCAGAGCCTTCTTGACTAGATGCAGGCGCTGAGGTTGTAAAGTTAGCTGTTGGAGCAGCTGTGTTACATCCAATAGAAGCATTCATATTTCTTCTTGGTGAGTTCTGCATAACAGCAATAATTCTGTCTTTCTGGTTTTGTGTGAATGTATCCATACAAGCATCGTTTGTGTAATCCATATAGTTTTGAACCATATCGATACCACCACCCGTACAAGAGTCATTGTTGGTATTACAAGAGTAATTTGGTTGTGCTTGGTTTGGCGTATCTGCACAATAATCGTCTACACCACAACTACCTGAAGCAGGTCCATCACCCCAAGTGTGTCTTAATCCTACCCAGTGACCAACTTCATGAGTCATTGTTCTACCTAAGTTGTAAGTTGGGTTCATATTAAATGAACCATCATCTAAATCCATAGTACCCATCGTATCGAAAGCAGCAACTACACCATCGGTATTTGCATTACCACCACTTGTGTTTAAACCACCTAAGCCAGAATTGTCTGGAAATTGAGCGTATCCTAATAAACCATCTAAACCACCATTTGCAAGAGTTAATCCACCTGGTTTAATTGTCCACATATTAAGATATAAGGTTGGATCCCATTGTGTTGTAGCTTTCATAGTTTCTACATCATTTCTTGCTTCCCAATCATCAGTAACAGCAGGAGTACCAGTATTACTATATGGAGTAATATTATGTCTTACAACACCATTTGAAGGATTTCCATTAGCATCTTGTTGTGCTAAACAAAAACTAATTTGCACATCTACAGCAGCACCAGTAGTATTTGCACCACCACGTGTTCCTGCTAATCTTTGGAAATCCTCATTCATAACTTGAATTTGAGAAATTGCTTGATTGTAAGAAATATTCTCATCAGTTGCTACCGCATCACCGTTATGAATAATGTGAATAATTACAGGGATATTATAAATTGGTGCAATAGACTTTCCTGCTAATCTATCTGCTTTAATTTTTTCAACGTGAGGTTTTAACCAATTTTCAAAATCGTCATTACTATATCTACTTTTACTTTCTTGTTGTAGAATTAATTCGTTTTCATCACTTAAACATCTTGCATAACCTGTAAGTTCTATATTTTTTTTTGTGGCGTCTTTAAGATCACCAAAACCTTTTTGATTATTGCTGTTAAGTGTAATGTTTTTGCTCAATTGAGGAGTCGTAATGTTGCTTTGAGAAAAGCTTACGCTAACTAACAAGAAAGCTAAAATACACTTCAGAGATAATTTTAATTTCATAATAATTATTATTTGGGTTTTATTTATCATTTAATTTAAAGTCAAAATGAATTATCTAATTAATAGACAGATCTGTAAATATGTTTAGGTTTGGTGTTATTTTAAGAACAATTAAAAAAACCTAGCTTTATTCAAATTCATTTTTCTTAGACTATTTTAAAGCTTCATTATGAAATGAAGCTTTGATTAAAAACTAAATTTTTACTTCTTCATAATTTTTTTAGTAATAGTATTCCCATTTTGAGTGATTTGTAAGAAATACATTCCAGATTTTAAATTAGACATTGGTATTTTTTGTGAAAATACAGATCCATTAGTCTTGTATTTTTTACTAAAAACATTTCTACCTAAAACATCTATTAAGCTAACAGAAATAGACTCACTACTATTAGAATTCAATTTAACATTTAAATCATTATTTGTTGGATTTGGAAAAACTGATATATCGTTTTGAGTAAATGAACTGGTAGATAGGTTATTACTTTCAACACCAGTGACAATTAAAGAAAATGTTTCTCCTGCTGCAGGTAAAGTTCCTTTGTGAGAAATCGTAACCGTGTAAGTTCCAGATGTAGGGTTCTCGATATCGATACGCTCAAAATTATCTCTATCGTTGTCACCATCATTTGCATTAGCATCTACCGCTGTTAAACGCCAAGGATAATAAGTTACACCATCTTTAGTGACACGAATATCTAAGTCGTTAATTAATACTTTAGGTCCAGTATTTGGTCCTGAAGCACCATCATAACTAACTGTTTGTGAACCAACATCAAACCAAGAAATAGACACACGAAAAGGTTCTGAACCATCAGAATCATAATTAATAGAAAGCTGTTGTCCGTTTTGAATAATTGATTCTGTTATACGAGACGTATTTCCTTTGTCAGTGATAACATTTGCAGCTGTCTTAGCATCTAAAAGTCCCCAACCTACTTGAGCATCTGGTCCTACTTGTGTATTATCGTCAACGGCAGTATGTAATGCTAAACCTCTTAGCGTGTACCCACGCATAAAATTACCTTCAACTTGATTGTAATATTGTTGTAATAAAAGTAAAGTGCCGGAGACATTTGGTGATGCCATAGAAGTACCTGATGTCGTTCTGTAAGTATTATCTGCAGTAACTCCACAAGAATAAACATCTGTTCCAATACCTGTGATATCCGGTTTTATTCTTAGATCATCTGTTGGACCTTCACTACTTGTACTATTTCTTGAAAAACTGGTAATATTACCATTAGCGTCCATTATAGGATTATATCCGTTTGCAACAGACAAGCTATTTTTAGTAACTGCTCTCCAAGTTAGTTTATCGTAAGCAGAGTTACTTTCTAAAGGTGAACCATTGTATGCTGTGTTCCCATCATTTCCTGCAGCGGTCACAAATAAATAAAATTCATATGCATCCGTCATTTGATCAATAAAGTAAGCCACATCTGAGTATGCACCAAATTTCCAATCCGGAGCTGAACTAGTAGTTAAACCATAAGAATGGTTAGTAATTAAAGCACCACCAGAACTAGCGTTATTAATTTCATTAAACTCGTCAATCCAATCATAAGATTTTATAATTGCTTTATGAGCCATACCTCGAGCTGCTGGAACACCACCTCGAGCTGCTAGTGTTCCTGCAACATGTACTGCATGGCTACTATTCCCATTTAGGTCGGCTGGTGTAACTGGACCTTCATGATCAACTTGCTCTACCTTATTAGTACCATCAAATTCTTGATGTGAAGTTCTAACTTTTCCGCCATCCCATACATAAGCAACCATACCTTCACCATTAATATCTAAACCAAGACTTCCACCAGTATATAAAGCTGAAGCATTTACTGCATCTGCAGAATCATCATTATATAAAGAGAGATACATCGGACTATCATCTGCAGAAATACCTGTAAGCTGATCAAAAGTACCATCTTTATGATAAATAAACTCACTATGTCCTTCTGAAACTAAGCGCTTAACTGCTGCTTTTTGTTGAATTGTATATGTTTTAATGTTTTGAGAAATTGTGTTTAAAACATCTTTATTATATGTACTTTTAATTTCTGCTCTTTGTTTCTCTGTTTGAGCAAGAGTAACGTTAACGAACAAGAAGGCTACAATAACCTTTAAAGATAATTTTATTTTCATAATATTTTTATCCTGTGGTAGCATCTATTTATTTTTTTATGAACTTATGTGAAGTTCCAGAAGAAAAAGTAATCAAATAAATACCATTCATATATTTTGTTACATCAATACTTTCACTCTTAGAGATTGTTCCAGAAGTAACCTGTTGCCCAAGGTTATTATATATTTTGTATGGCTCTGGTTTTTGTAAGCCAGAAATTTTCAAAAAACTTGAAGTTGGATTAGGATAAATCTTAACATTGTTTTTGTTAAACTCGTTTTCATTAATCGATAATAGGTTTTCAACTTTTACAATTTTATTGTCAAAAAGTGCTCCCACATAAAAGTCTGTCCCATCATAAACAAGCCCATATGCCCCATTAATACCTGTAACAACATCTGTTGATGTAGTAGGAGTTGCTGCATTAACATCTAAAGATGCTAATTTATCTGTAACGATTTCAGTAAAATATAATTTGCCGCTAATCATCGACATGTGAAAAGGAGATCCTGTTGTCGCTAAAACTATAGTTTTAGTTGGAGTTGTTTGCGTAACATCTATTTTTGAAATCAAATCATTAGTTCCTTCACTAATGTACAAGTCATTCCCATTAATAGCAATTGATTGCGGGTAACCTAAACCCGTTATAACTTCCGTTGATACAGTAGGAATAGCATCTGTTATATTAAGTTTTAAAATTTTACCAATTAGTGAATCTGCAATAAACAGCTCATTACCTGATAGTGCTAAACTATAAGGTGTTGTTATATTTGTAGTAACCACTTGCAGCGTTGGGGAAGATTGAGTAATATTTATCTTTATAATTCTTTCGTTACCCCACTCTGCTATATAAAGCATGTTATTATTAGTATCTAAAGCTAATGCTCTTGGTTGAATTAAACCTGTAACTACCTCAACTGGTGTGGGACTAGCTTGCGTAATATCTACTTTTAATATTTTTCCAGCAGTAGCCTCTGCAATATATAAATCGTTTCCATTTAAAAGTAAGCCTCTTGGTCCAGATAAATCCGTAATATAATCTGTAACTGTTTGCGCGTTCATTGACATGATAGTTGATATAAAAATCAAACCAAGTAAATATATTTTTTTCATATTTCTATTTGTTAATTAAATGTTCCTAACTAATATTCATTTTCTTTAGACTCTTTACTTATCATAATGCCATCACGTATTAATTTTATTGCAATAACTAGTAGTAATACAATTATTATTACAAATACACCCATTAAAACTCTATCATTCATCTTAATTCAATTTTTAGTTTAAATTTTCCCAAGCAGCACCTGTCCAAACACGAACTTTTTTAGTAGCACTATCATAATACACATCTCCTTCAGCTGGTGTTGCTGGCGCTGTACCTGGTGTTAAATTCATAAGGGTATTAATTTTAACACTTCCTCCTACTGTTAACGTGTGCGTTAAATTAGCAGTTGTACTCATATCAACATTAACACCTAAACGATTATTTGCAAAATCCCCACCAATTAAAGGCGTTTCACTGTCAGAGTTTTCGATGTATAATGTATTGTCAGCTCCTCCTAAAGTACTACCGGCTTGGTAACCTATTAATACTCTACCGTTAAGATCTCTTGCTGAACCAAAGCTAGCTCCAGCTTGAGAGCCTATTATGGTATTTTGAATACCATTGTTGTTAAATTGATCTACATCATCACCTAACCAAACATTGTTTGTAGCATCTTGTACGCGTAATCCTGCCTGAGTACCAACTACAGTATTTCTTGTAGCTGATCCTATGGTTGCATTTTGTTTTCCAGCTAGTGCACGATAACCAACAGCGGTATTACGATCTCCTTGAACATTTTCTATAGCATCTTGTCCTAATGCTGTATTATAACTTGCACTAACAGCATTTAACAAAGCGTCTTGTCCTACTGCCACATTAAAATTCCCTGTAGTAGTATTTGAAGCGGCATTATTACCTACGACTGTGTTTCTATTACCTGTGGTTTGACTTGCTAATGCATTAAATCCTACACCTGTATTATATGCACCTTCAAAAGCTGAACTAGCACCTGTAGTAATATCTTGACCTGCATTAGTACCAATCATTACGTTTTCTTTAGCAACAGTTGTTGGATCTGCTGCTCCGGCATTTTCACCAATGTATACTGAATTACCGGAATTTAAAATTTCTAATTTACTATCTGTAGTAAAACGAGCACGTATAACATTGTTTGTGCTTACGTCTAACGCTTGATTATCTGTTGTACCTAAAAAGTTTGTACCAGAAGTTGTACCTGAGTTACCTGTTAATTCCCATGCGTTAATTGAACCAGGAATTGCTTCTTGAATAATTCTACCATTAGCATCTACAGCTAATATTGAAGTTGCAGTTCCAGTAAAAGATGTTGTTGTTGCATATTGATGTAATCGAACTTGCCCGTCAGTTTGAAAAGCAACAGAATTAGTATTTTCAGGTCTAAACAAAATATCAGAATTTGTGTTTGACGTACTAATTACTAAATCATTTGGGCTTAAAGTATTACTACCCATTTCTATTTGACCTGTAACACCTCCACCATCTTGTACCAATGTTATCACTGGGTTGTTTTCTTCATTCGTATTTGTTGGATCTGCAGTAATAATCAAAGTAGCATCACCTGTTGCCGCTTCTATATCTAATTCAGCATCAGGGGTAGTATCACCAATACCTACATTACCATTTGTAAAAATATTATCTGTAATTGCTGTAGGTGCAGCTGTTGTTCCTTGCGCGAACCAATCAGCATCTGCTGATGCTCCTGAACCTCCATTTTGCCAAGTCACGTTTCCAGAACCATCTGTCGTTAACACTTGACCTGTAGTTCCATCAACCGTAGGAAAAGCATAAATACTTCCAACTGTTCCATCGCTTCTTCCAATTTGTAATTGACCACCAATTCTTACAATATCATTATCAAACTCTCCATATATTAAAGGTGTTTCACTATCAGAATTTTCGATGTATAATGTATTGTCAGCTCCTCCAAAAGTACTACCGGCTTGGTAACCTATTAATACTCTACCGTTAAGATCTCTTGCCGAACCAAAGCTAGCTCCAGCTTGAGAACCAACAATCGTATTTTGAATACCATCGTTGTTAAATTGATCTACATCATCACCTAACCAAACATTGTTTGTAGCATCTTGTACGCGTAATCCTGCCTGAGTACCAACTACAGTATTTCTTGTAGCTGATCCTATGGTTGCATTTTGTTTTCCAGCTAGTGCACGATAACCAACAGCGGTATTACGATCTCCTTGAACATTTTCTATAGCATCTTGTCCTAATGCTGTATTATAACTTGCACTAACAGCATTTAACAAAGCGTCTTGTCCTACTGCCACATTAAAATTCCCTGTAGTAGTATTTGAAGCGGCATTATTACCTACGACTGTGTTTCTATTACCTGTGGTTTGACTTGCTAATGCATTAAATCCTACACCTGTATTATATGCACCTTCAAAAGCTGAACTAGCACCTGTAGTAATATCTTGACCTGCATTAGTACCAATCATTACGTTTTCTTTAGCAACAGTTGTTGGATCTGCTGCTCCGGCATTTTCACCAATGTATACTGAATTACCGGAATTTAAAATTTCTAATTTACTATCTGTAGTAAAACGAGCACGTATAACATTGTTTGTTCTGACGTCTAACGCTTGATTATCTCTAGTACCTAAAAAGTTTGTACCAGATAAAGTTCCTGCATTTCCTGTTATTTCCCAACCTGAAGATGCTCCTCCAAACGGCAACCAGTTTGTCGTAGCGTTATTCCAGTAATAAAACCCTGGAGCATCAGTACCATCTGTAGTCGTTAAATACACAATCATTGCGTCTTGAGTTACTGTTGGATTTGTAGCAGGAAAAGTATCTATTCTAGGAATCAATATTCCGTCTTCATTAGATGGTGTTGCTTGATTAGATGCTGATATATCTAATGTTGCTTGCGGACTCGTGTTCCCAATTCCTACTTGCCCAAAAGCGCCTAAAGTTAAAAGCAATGTTGATAGTACTAATATTTTGTTTTTAATATCCATAATTAAACAATTTTTGTAATTGATTCTTGGCTAAATTAAGTTCCAACTATTGTTTTACCATAAAAAAGTATTACTTTTAACCTACTAAAGTAAGTTTTTAGTATACTATTTATACCCGTTTTTAATTTGCTTATAATTATGAAAAAGTTAGTAAAATCAATAACTATGCTACTATTTTTAGTGTCGTTTTTTAGTTTTTCACAAAACCAAATAACTATATTAAAAAAAGAGCTAAAAAAAGAAGAAGACTCAATTAAACTGCTAATTAAAATAGCGAATCATTACATTGAAAAAGAAAAAAATAGTGATAGTATTTTTAAATATTCACATATATTAAAAGACATTGCAAAAAGAGAATCTGACAGTTTATTATTTGGTGAAACTTACCGACAATTTGCCCATGCTCACTATTTAAGTTCAACATACGATTCCGTTTTTTATTTTGGAGAAAAGTCCATTAAACTTTTTAAAAAATTAGAAAAGACAGATAAAAAAGCTAACACTGAAATTTTATTAGGAAATACACATCGTTTATTGTTTAATAACAAAGAAGCCTTACGGTTTTTTAAAAATGCACTTCCAAATGCTAAAAATAAAGATCAAATAGCGGTACAAATTGGATTAGCTACTGTTCAAATACAATTAAATAATTTAGAGCAGGCTAGTTTTCGTTATAATGAAGCATTTAGAATTTCTAAAGAACTTGATAATGATGTGTTTTTATATAATATACATAATGGACTGGCAACAGTATATTTAAAAAGTGGTAAAAGTAACGAAGTACTTGTTTCTTTAGAAAAAGCACTAGAGATAGCTGAAAATCAAGAAAACTATATAGGACAAATTAAATGTTTACATAATATTGGTCATTACTATAATGGGGTCGAAAAATATAAAGAAGCTGTTATTGTCTTTAAAAAAGCTATCATTTTATTACCAAAAACAAATAGTGAATATGCAAAAGCCTCTGTTTATCGATTATATGCCGAAAGCTTAGCTGCTTTAAACGATGTTGAAAGTGCAAATTTTTATTTAGATAAAGCAGAAAAAATATACGAAGAAAGGCTACCAACTCGTTTAGGTCAAATAAAACTGGCTAGAGCTAATTTAGCTATACATAATCAAAATACCATAAAAGCTATAGCATTGTTAAATGAAGGGATTTCTATTTCTAAGGAAAATAAAATTATGGGAAATATTGAAGCTTGCTATCGAAAACTATTTGAAATTCAAGAAAACACAGGGGATTCAAAAGCAGCGTTAGAAGCCTATAAAAAATATAAGATTTATGGAGATAGTGTTGCTCAACGAAATAAAACAAAAGAAATTGAAACACTTAAAGTACAATTTGATATTGCACAATATGAACAAGATATTTTAGTAAAAGATCAAAAATTAGCCCTTTTTGATTCTCAAAAAAAAAATAGTCAATATCGTAATATCCTTTTAGGGTTTGTCTTGATAGGACTAATATTTTTTATATACAGACAGCGCAAAATCAATAGTATAAATAAAACAACATTAATCGTTGAAAAAGAATTGAATTCGTTAAAACAAGCTCAAATTTTACAAGGCAAAAAAGAAATTACTGAGTATGCCATACACATTAATGAACATAATAAATTATTAGATAATTTATTAACCCAAATAAAAAGTGTAAAAAGAAAAGCTATTGAATCTGCAGTTAAATCGGGTCTTACTAATCTCCAAATTTATATTAAAGACAATATGGATATTAATAAAGAAAAAATTGCGCTTGATACTAAAGTTGGTACTGAACAACAAGATTTTATTTTTAAACTAAAACAAAAATTCCCTAATTTAAGTCAAAAAGAAATTCAGGTAGCTACATATTTAGTTCTGAATTTAACATCAAAACAAGTCGCTAACCAAATGCAAATTAAAGAACAATCTATTTATAATTATAGACTTTCACTTCGTAAAAAAATGGGTATTGATAAAAAAGATAATTTGAATGAATCCTTAAGAAGTCTTAATTAACAGATTTATTTACTTAAATAGATTTATTGAAAAAGATAATGCTAATGGAAAACGGGAGACCAAGAAGCTATTTTTAATAAATAATAATTGTCTAAAAAAATAACAAAGTCAAGTTTTTAAAATACAGAATATTTTTTTTCTTATGGCGTAGTATTAACCTATTTTAAATTTTATAAGAGCTATTAAAATAATAATATTTAGTGGTAATAACCACCAAACCCATTTGGTGTTATTATTTCCAAAGATTGTTCCGGATATAAAACCATCCATTTTACTATAGAGTTTTGTGCTAGCTTCAATTTTATTTCCTTTAACAATATCTTCTTTTAAATCTATTAACATTCCAACAAAAGGAATTTTGTTTAGAATTAGAATAATTCCTTTTCTTAAAAAGGCTGGCGTTTTTTGATATTTTGAATTTACTATTTTTCCAAAATCTAATGCTTTTGTTAATTGATTGTCTGATAAATCTATTTTACCTTGAAATAATCCCTCTGCTTTATCAATAACAAGTTCGCTTATTTTTTTAAAAAATGAAGATAAGTTTTCGTAAATCACTCTCATAGTATCAATAATAACGTATTGATACGTTCTGTAAGATGCATAAATAGTTATTCCTAAGCCAATAACTAATACTAAGAAAATGTAAAATATTTTACTAAATTCAAAGTTTGTAGAAAAAAGTTTACTTATTGAATAAAAAAATAAAATAGTGTTTGATATTGAAAAAAGAAATAAAATGGTAAAAAAACGTTTTACGCCATTAACACCAAGTTTTCCTCCTTCTTTTATTAACCGCCACGGATGATTAAGTAACTGTAGAAGTTTATTATTGTTTTCTTCATTTTCAGGAAGATTATCATAAGTTATTTTAAAATCCTTTTCTTCACCGCCATTTATTTGAGACGTACCTTCAATCGAATATTCTTTTTTTATTTATAGTTGTTTTAATGCGATATAACCTATGTTCTTTAGTTGTACATTATAATACATAGTAATGAAACGAAGCTATAATAAAAAAAGGACAAAGCCAAAACCGTACACTAATTAAAGCCTTTCTTCCGAAGCAAAAATCTCTGCAACTGCGGCTTGGTATTTATGAGGATTCCCCGCTTTTTTAATCTTTTTATAGGTTTTTTGAGGATTACTAAACGATTTAGAAAAGAATTCCCAAAAGCCTAACATTTTCATTTTTATAGGTGTTGGACCCTGTAAGTACACATCGTAATCTGCGTAAATAGTATCATGGAATGCTTTAAATGTTTTCCATCTATCTTTTGGGTATTCTGTGCTGTTTGCTTTTATCATTTGTGGTAAAAACGGATCTGCAATTAAGCCACGACCAATCATAAAATGATCTATAGTAGGAAAACGGTCTTTTCGGTTTTTAAAAGCATCTACCGTTGTAATATCTCCATTGTAATAGAGTTTGTGTTTGGTGGTTTCTATACATTTTTGAAAGCCATCTAAATCTACGCCACCTTTATACAATTGTTTTCCAAGTCTTGCATGAATTGCAACGTTTTTAAGCGGATATTGGTCTAAAACTTTAAAAGATTCTATAATTTCTAATGGACTTTCGTAACCCAAACGCATTTTCATAGAAACCGTAATATCTGTTTCGTTATGGACTTGTTTTAGAATATCGTCTATTTTTTCTGGCTGACAAATTAATCCAGAACCCATTCCAGATTTTGTAACCATTGGATAGGGACAACCTAAATTCCAGTTTAATTCTTTATAACCTAACGACTGCACATATTTTACTACAAATAAAAATTCTTCCGAACTATTGGTCATTACTTGTGGTATAACGGTTAGTGTGGTGTTATTTTCTGGTTGTAAATCGTTTTGGTAAGATGTTTTTATTTTCAGTTTACCATTTAAACGAATGTATGGCGCATAAAAGGTGTCTATACCACCAAAATAATGATGGAATGCATTACGAAATCTAAAATCTGTAAAACCTTGTAATGGTGATGAAAGTAGCGTTATGCTCATAAAGTAAACTTACCGCAAATATAAGTGAATTATTAATTGAGCTTAAATGTAATTTATAGAAGTTTTATTTCTATAAAGTTATAACAAAATCTATTTTAAAAAAGTTTCGTTTAACAAGATGATATGAACACGTTTTAATGTTTTATATCAGCAGTTAAACGAAGTTAGTTGAAAAAAATGACAAAGTCAAGTTATACTTTACTACATAAAAAAAAACCTCTAAAAACTAATTTAGAGGTTTAATAATATTTTAGTTAAAACGGTTATTTCTTTTTATAAAGAACAGCTTCGTCTTCAAATTTGTTTAAATTTATTTTTGGTGTACCATAAATAGAAATTTCTGAAGTTCCTGAAGCATTAATTGTTAATTCTTCTTTTACTTCTATTTCTACTTTACAACGGTTATTTGTTGTTAATTTAGCTTTTTTTGCTGTTAATTTCTCTCCTGTAAACTGGCACGAATTATCTACGTTTAATTCAAGATTAGGTGTATCTCCTTCAATTTTAGCTTTAGAACGTTGTACCATATCTATTTCTAGATTATTACTGTTTACTAAAGCTTTAATGTTACTATTGTCGTTTAGTTCTAACGTTATATTGTCTGCAGTAATATTTAATTCTGCTTTAGAATCTTCGTTATGACTAAGCTTAAATTTATTTGATTTTACGGTTAAATAAGTTTTAGAATTTTGATTAGTTAATAAGGTTAAATCTTTAAATTTTAAAGTAACGTCTGAATGGATTTCGGCTTTGTCTTTAACTTCTATAGTATTTAAACTGTCTGAATAAAAAACAGTGATTTCCATTTTTTTTGCTGAGGTTATTTTTTTTGTGGTTTTAAAAGATAATGTACCATCAAAACTCATAATCTCAATTACGTCATGTAAATTATCGTCTGCGGTTACTTCTACAGAATATTCGTCGCTGCGTAATAAACGCACTTCAAATTCTTCTCCAACAACCAAACGATTAAATGGTGTAACTGTTTTTAGTTTTGTAGCAACTTCTCTGCTACCTTTTATTTTTTCTTGTGCGTTAGAAATTGTTGCTATGCTAATTATTGTAATTAACGATAAAATAAGGTTTTTCATTCTTTTAATTTATTTTAAAAATGAAGTCAATAAAAAAAATAGTACCACTAAATTATTGACTATAATTGATTTGGTAAATATAAACAAAAACCATCCCAAACTTAAAACGTTTGGAATGGTTTAGGAAAATCAATCAAAAAAAGTAGGTTAAAACAGTAGAGATAGAATAAAGTTTACTATAATTTCGGCTAAAGCTATCATAATTAATTGTTGTCTTTAATTTCTAATTTTCCGTCTCCTATATTAATTTTTAAATTAGTAGAGTTGGATTTTACGCCACTGCTATCTATAACTAATTCTAAATTATCTTTTTGGGTTTTTATTCCATCAGAATTAATAATTAGTTTTCCTTTTTCTCCATTAATATTTACATCAATTTCAAAATCTTCATCATTATCATCTTTATTATCACAATCGTTACAGATTAATTCATTTTTGTCCATAATTAAAAACTGTTCGTCTTTATTAGATGATAAGTAATTATACTCGTAAGTGTTTTCATCTAAGTAAATAGTTGTTCCAACTGGAAGATATAAGGTAACTTCAACTTTCTGGTCTTTTGGTGTTGCATTATTAGTTATTAAAAAATAATTATTTAATAATAATTCTTTGTCATTAATAATGTAGTTGTAATTTATGTTTTCTGCTCTTAATTTTGCAGTATCATAATCAAAGCCTCTTGCAGAATTTACTACTTTAATTTTAGCAATAGAATCTCTAGTTGGTTTAATATTTAATCTAATGTTCTGAGAATATAATTCGCGTTCATCAAACTCATTAATTACATGGCTAATACCATTTCGTCTTGTAAAACGTTCCGTGTAATTTTCATTATAAACCATTGCAACATTTAACGTGTCGTTTTTTGTAATATTATATAAGGTTTCTGATGTTGTAATGGTTGCTTTTTCTTGGTAACTCATGCCTTGATTAATTCCTAAATAAATTAAAGCAATTAAAGAAAGTAGCCAAATTCCTAACAATCCAAATTTTGCAGGTCTTCCAATAGATTTTAGATTATTTACTACTATTTTTAGTCCTAAGTAGAAAATAAAGAAGCCCATAATACCTACAAATAAGAATACAATTAATGAGATTAACCAAATTGGAATACCAGCATTATAAGATAGGTCTAGGAAATCTAAACCTGGCATATTTATGCCATCGGCAATTCCTAATGTTAAAACACTTACTGCAGTTCCAATAAACATTGAAATACCGGTAATCATTAATATTACACCTATAAATTTTGCAAAAAGCTTTACAAAAAACATAACAATATCACTAATACCATCAAAGAATGAAGTCGTTGTAGCTTTTAAATTAGAATTATCTTTTACGTTTTTAACGGATGAACTTACTGCATCTGTAACGTTATCGAATCCTTCTTTAAATTTATCGCCATGTTTTTGAAAATCTACATTTTTTAGATTTTCTGAAACACCATCAAATCCATCTCTAATTTTTTTTTCTATGTTAGAGATATTAATTGGATCACCAGTCATTTGTAATTTATCTGTTGTGGTTTTAGCCTCAGGAACAAAAATCCATAATAGAATATAAATTAAAATACCAGTACCAAGACCAAAAATCAATAGTAACCATATTAGTCTAATCCAAATAGCGTTTATTCCTAAGTAATGACCTAAACCAGAAGAAACACCACTTACATAAGAGTTTTCTGTGTCTCTAAAAAGTTTTTTAATACTAGAAGAACGTTTTTGGGTTGATTGTGGTTCGTCCTCAAAAATATCGTCGTCTACCAAATAATCTTCAGGTTGCCCCATAATGGTAATAACTTCGTCTACTTCTTTAGAACCAATAACTTGATTGCTAGTTTTTACACGTTCTGTAAAAAGTTCAGCAATTCTAGCTTCAATATCACTAACAATTTCAGACCTACCTTGAGAATCTGTAAACGAACGCTTAATAGCATTTAAATAGCGTTGTAGTTTAAGGTATGCTTCTTCATCTATATGAAAAAATAACCCGGCTAAATTTATGTTTACTGTCTTATTCATCTGTGGTCGTTTTAGTGCTTGTTACCATATTTACTGCGTGGCGTAATTCGTCCCAAGTTGTGGTTAATTCTTTTAAAAATAATTGTCCTGTTTCTGTGAGTCCATAATATTTACGTGGCGGACCAGAAGTAGATTCTTCCCATCTATAATTTAATAAACCGGCATTTTTTAATCTGGTTAATAATGGGTAAATAGTACCTTCTACTACTAATAATTTTGCGTCTTTTAGTGTGTTTAATATTTCAGCAACATATGCATCATCGTCTTTTAATACAGACAAAATACAATATTCTAAAACACCTTTGCGCATTTGAGCTTTTGTGTTTTCTATTTTCATGTTTGTGTTGTGTTTATGTTTTTCATGAGTTTGTCTTTTTAGACTTACTTAATAAAATTAATAGTTAATGGATACTTATAATTTTGACCATCTCTAGCTTTTATACTTGCTAATAGAATAAAAATTAGTTCTAAAATAAATCCTACAACTGCTAATCCGCCTAATGCGCCACAAATATAGAGTAGAGGCGAAGGTTTGGTTGCATTTATAGTAATATTGTTAAATGTATTAATGTCTAGAAAATCAAAATGACTAAATAAGCCAAATACAAAAAACGGAACTGTAATTAAGCCAATTATTAGCGCATAAATTAAAATGCTCATTTGGAAATTTATGGCTTGCTTTCCATGATGATCTATATAGTCAGATTTATCTTTATTTAAACTCCATAATACTATTGGAGCTATAAAATTTCCAAACGGAAAAATAAAACGTGTAAACGTAGATAAATGAATAAATGTAGCTATGTTTCTTTGATGTGTTGTAATCATTTTTTAAAATTATATAATAGTATCCTATGCAAAGATAAGTTTAAAAAAAGGTATTATGCAATACAAAGTACTAAAAATTAACAAAAAATTAACATTTAAAGAAGCCAACATAATCATTCAATCTTCTGTTTTTTAGTTAATTAGGTGTTTTGTGTAGAGAGTTGGACGAGAGAGTAATATAAAATAGGAAGTTTGCTTTTATCAAGCTATTTAGACTTTTT